>NZ_JBMVQX010000029.1:0-52561 GCF_050522745.1 Myroides sp. C15-4
CAATACACTTATACCAATGAAGCAGGTGTAGCAGTTGTGATTGACGTACAAGCAGATGTGATCAACAACTTTGAAGAGATCATCAACCAAACAGATGTACAGGAAATCATCAACAACATTATTAAAAATGTAGGGGGTAACGTTCACTATGACGGAAATTCCTTTACGTATGTCAATGAAGATGGAGATACAGTTACCTTGGATATGTCAACGATTATCAAAGCTAACGAAACCATTACTACTTTAGTAAAAGATCCATCAGGTAACGGACAATACACCTATACCAATGAAGCAGGTGTAGCAGTTGTGATTGATGTTCAGGCTGATGTGATCAACAACTTCGAAGACATTATTAATAATACGAATGTTCAAGAAATTTTAAATCAATACCTTACAGAGAATGCGGGTAACGTACATTATGACGGAAATTCCTTTACCTATGTCAATGAAGATGGAGATACGGTTACCTTGGATATGTCCACAATCATTAAGGCCAATGAAACTATTACCACGTTAGTTAAGGATCCATCAGGTAACGGACAATACACCTATACCAATGAAGCAGGTGTAGCGGTTGTGATAGATGTACAAGCAGATGTGATCAACAACTTTGAAGACATCATCAACCAAACAGATGTACAGGAAATCATCAACAACATCATTAAAAATGTAGGAGGAAATGTTCACTATGACGGAAATTCCTTTACGTATGTCAACGAAGATGGAGATACAGTTACCTTGGATATGTCAACGATTATCAAGGCGAATGAAACTATCACTACTTTAGTAAAAGATCCATCAGGCAACGGACAATACACCTATACCAATGAGGCAGGTGTAGCAGTTGTGATAGATGTACAAGCGGATGTTATCAACAACTTTGAAGACATCATCAACCAAACAGATGTACAGGAAATCATCAACAACATTATTAAAAACGTAGGGGGTAACGTTCACTATGACGGAAATTCCTTTACGTATGTTAATGAAGATGGGGATACTGTTACCTTGGATATGTCAACAATAATTAAGGCGAATGAAACGATTACCACCTTAGTTAAAGATCCATCAGGCAACGGACAATACACCTATACCAATGAAGCAGGTGTAGCAGTTGTGATTGATGTTCAGGCGGATGTGATCAACAATTTTGAAGAGATCATCAACCAAACCGACGTTCAAGAGATCATCAACAATATTATTAAAAACGTAGGAGGAAATGTTCACTATGACGGAAATTCCTTTACGTATGTCAATGAAGATGGAGATACAGTTACCTTGGATATGTCAACGATTATCAAGGCGAATGAAACTATCACTACTTTAGTAAAAGATCCATCAGGCAACGGACAATACACCTATACCAATGAGGCAGGTGTAGCAGTTGTGATAGATGTACAAGCGGATGTTATCAACAACTTTGAAGACATCATCAACCAAACAGATGTACAGGAAATCATCAATAATATCATTAAAAACGTAGGAGGAAATGTTCACTATGACGGAAATTCCTTTACGTATGTCAATGAAGATGGAGATACGGTAACCTTGGATATGTCAACGATTATCAAGGCGAATGAAACTATCACTACTTTAGTAAAAGATCCATCAGGCAACGGACAATACACTTATACCAATGAAGCAGGTGTAGCAGTTGTGATTGACGTACAAGCAGATGTGATCAACAACTTTGAAGATATCATCAACCAAACCGATGTACAGGAAATCATCAATAATATCATTAAAAACGTAGGAGGAAACGTTCACTATGACGGAAATTCCTTTACGTATGTCAATGAAGATGGAGATACGGTAACCTTGGATATGTCAACGATTATCAAGGCGAATGAAACTATCACTACTTTAGTAAAAGATCCATCAGGTAACGGACAATACACCTATACCAATGAGGCGGGTGTAGCTGTAGTAATTGATGTTCAGGCTGATGTGATCAACAACTTCGAAGACATTATTAATAATACGAATGTTCAAGAAATTTTAAATCAATACCTTACAGAGAATGCGGGTAACGTACATTATGACGGAAATTCCTTTACGTATGTCAATGAAGATGGAGATACAGTAACCTTGGATATGTCAACGATTATCAAGGCGAATGAAACCATCACTACTTTAGTAAAAGATCCATCAGGTAACGGACAATATACCTATACTAATGAAGCAGGTGTAGCAGTTGTGATAGATGTACAAGCAGATGTGATCAACAACTTTGAAGATATCATCAACCAAACAGATGTACAGGAAATCATCAACAACATTATTAAAAACGTAGGAGGTAACGTTCACTATGACGGAAATTCCTTTACGTATGTCAATGAAGATGGAGATACAGTAACCTTGGATATGTCAACGATTATCAAGGCGAATGAAACCATCACTACTTTAGTAAAAGATCCATCAGGTAACGGACAATACACCTATACCAATGAGGCAGGTGTAGCAGTTGTGATAGATGTACAAGCAGATGTGATCAACAACTTTGAAGATATCATCAACCAAACAGATGTACAGGAAATCATCAACAACATTATTAAAAACGTAGGGGGTAACGTTCACTATGACGGAAATTCCTTTACGTATGTCAATGAAGATGGAGATACAGTTACCTTGGATATGTCTACAATCATTAAGGCTAATGAAACAGTAACAACCCTAGCAAATGCAAATGGAGTTCTGACGTATACGAATGAGGCTAATGTCCCAGTAGTAGTAGATATTCCTGCTTTAGTTAAGTCTAGTGAAACGTTAACGGTTCTTGAAAATATAGTAACGCAAGAGAGCGAGGAGAGTGGAGAAATTGTTGATATTTATACGCTAACCTACAAAGATGAAGCGGGAGATCTACATCCAATCGATATTAAAGTGTTAGTGAAAGGAACAGAGACAGTAACTACCTTGGTTTATGATCCAATGGAGCATGTATTAACCTATAAAAATGAAAAAGGGGAAGTTACTAACTTAAAATTAACAGATTTAGTTGGTGATGGAGAATCGTTAACTAAGTTGGAATTTGATGCAGCGACCAATTCTTTATTATATACAGATGAGGATGGAATTATTCATACGATTGAAATCGAATCAATTAATAAACATCCTTGGTTGGATTCCTCAACACATAATGTCGCTACTAGTAGTACAGCTGATATTTATACTAAAGGATGGGTTGGAATTGGCTTTACTGAACCATCTGGCGCTCCTAATGAGAAGTTAAGAGTAAATGGAAGTATCACAGCTGTAAATAGTTACTATGCAGATTATGTGTTTGAAAAATATTTTGATGGATATTCGTCTTTAAAATATGATTATAATTTTAAAGGTTTAGATGCTGTTGAAGATTTTATTAAAGAAAATCGTCACTTACCTGGGATAACGCCTATTCATGAATTGAGTAAATCAGAGGACGGCTATTCTTTTAATGTTTCAGAATTATCAATTCAACTTTTAGAAAAAACAGAAGAATTGTATTTGCATATTATTGAGCAAAATAAAGAATTAGAGGAAAAGGAGTCAAGAATTAAAGAATTAGAGCAAGTTAACCAAAATGTTCAGAAAAAAGTAGAGCAATTAGAGCAAGTTAACCAAAATGTTCAACAAAAAGTAGAGCAATTAGAGAAAATGCTTCTAGACTTCATGCACAAAAACTAACTTTTTAAAATTATTAATTATGCGTTATAATAATACGATATACAAGGGAATGAAAGATATAATTTCATTACTACTGATCCTTTTTATAGGTATCTTTTCCAGTATGGCCCAAACTAATATGACTAAAATTAAAGATGGTACTATTTCTGGATCCGCTGCTATACCTGGTTTGGGAGTAATACTTGAACTAGAAAGTGTTAATAAAGGATTTTTGACTCCAAGATTGACCACACAACAAAGAGATGCAATTGCAGTTGCCAATAGAACTGATGGTTTATTGATTTACAATAAAACAACAGGCTGTTTTAACTATTGGAGTGAAGTACAAGATACCTGGTTGAGTTTATGTGGTACGCCGCCTCCAGCTGTATTTGAAATTAGTTCAATACAATGTTCAGAGATAACGGTAAATGGAACATTTAAACAAGGAGAATATTTGAAACCTTCAAATTATTTGACTATACCTGTAACAGTAACACAAGCAGGTACCTATGATATTTTAGCTGCAACAAATAATGGTTATTATTTTTCAACTAAAGGAACTTTCCCAACCTCAGGAACATATACTTTGATTGCAGAAGGAGTAGGAACTCCTAATGTGGGCTATAATGTTGGTGAGAATGGAGATTTATTGACTATCTCATTAAACAATAAGCCTAGTACATGTGTTACTAAGTATGTTTTTGTAGACAAAGCAAGTGTTAGCTACGAAATAGATTGTAATGGTGCAATAGTTCAAGGTGACTATATGATCGGTAGATCGTTAGATGGGAATAATAAGATTGTTTTAGAGGTTGACGTGCAATCAGTAGGATATTGGAGTATATCAACTAATACAGTCAATGGTTATTCATTTAGAGGATCTGGGACATTTACGCAAATTGGAGGTCCTCAAACCATAGAATTATTGGGAACTGGAACACCAATAGTTTCAGGCTCAAATTCATTTAATTTGACTTCAAATTCTGATGCTGGTACAAGTACAAGTTGTACGGGTGTTCAAGTTGTAGTACAAGCTATTAAGTATACCGTAGACTGTTCTCAAGCAATTGTTGCTGGAGTGTATAAACAAGATGAAGCTATGACAGCTTCTAATACAGTAACGATAAAGGCTAATGTACAAGCAACTGGTGAAACCACAATTCGTACAAATACTGTGGGCGGTATTTATTTCACTTCAGGGCCACTTTCTTTTGATTCACTAGGTGAGAGGGATGTTGTATTAACAGCTGTTGGAACACCAACTACTCCGGGTGTAAATACCTTTACTTTAGATGCATCACCAGGTATGGTTGCTACTTGTGGATTTGATGTTACAATAACAGGACAACCTGTAGCTTATAGTTTAACTTGTTCTACTATAGTGGTAAATGGAACGTATGCTCCTAATATAGCCATGAATGCTACGAATACAATGACATTAAGTGTAAACGTTCAATATCCAGGTGCTTATACTATATCTACCAATACAGTAAATGGAGTGACGTTCTCAGCAAGCGGTACATTTACTTTGAGCGGTACACAAGATGTAACATTACAAGCTTCAGGTACAGGTCTAACAGGAGGTACTCATCGATTTACAATTACATCAAATAGTAGTTTAGGAAGTAATACATGTAATAAAAATGTAGAGTTTGTTTATCGCAAAATAAATGTCCTTGGATTAGGAGGTGGTACCTATCAACCTGGAACGGCTAGTAATACGCAAAGTACAAGAGCTATATTACAATCACCTGCGAATTTTGGACCTACAGGAAAAGTTCAAGTAGATGGTATTACGATTGTTAATGGAGGTACAGGACAAGGAGCTACATTGAGAAATAACATCAATAATAATAAAATTGACGTAATTGTAATTGGTTATAATTACTTACCATCAGCAGCATCGATTGCCATTTTAGAAGACTTTGTTAAAAATAAGAAAGGTGTATTGATTCACTCTCAAGAGAATGATGCTACAGGGGCTAGAAATTTAATTAATGCAATAGCAAACTCTGCAACTACTGCTGTATCAGGAACTGGAACCACCTATATTAATCCAATTTTAAATATAGATAATATATTGCTAAATGGGCCTTTTGGAGACATTCGAAATAAAGCAGGAGGAAGTGATGTGAATAATTCTTATTACGTAACAGGTTTTTCGAATGAATATACTAGCTTTTCTCATCAACAAGGTAATACTTCTCGTTCTTGGTTGATTAAGCACAATACACTAGGATATATTTATGTTGGTGATTCTGGATGGACCTCTGGTGATGCTACTAATAGTTCGACAACTATTTGGCCAGCTGCTATGACAGCAGGAGGATTGCCAATCTCTAAAGCATATAATGGAGGTACTTTGGTTTATAATAGTATTTTATACGCTAATATTATGACTTGGGCTATCCAATATGTACAAGAGAATACAAATGTAGATTATATAGTTCCATAGTGGATATAATGAAGAACAATTAAAAAAATAAGCTTGATTTAATCAAGCTTATTTTTTTTGTATTAAATAAATCATTATAGTGCTAAATCCTCTTGCGTAAGCTTTAATTCTTTTCGCTTTTGTTTTACAAATACTTGTATTGAGTCCATATCTATACCTTTTTAGGTATAAATATAAAAAAAAGAAACAATACCCTTTCAGGTATAGTTTGTGTTAAATTTAATGTTTTATACCCGATAGGTGGTATTTTATGAATTAAATAGAACGTGTTTTTCCTTCAAATAGTCCATTAAGATACTAATCCTATTAATTTTTCAAGAATTGTCCATGATTATTCAAATGACAACAAAGGTTTTATTAGTTGGAAAGGCCTATTAGAAGAGCGATTGACCTAAGGATGTCCAAATTTTAGTGCTATAAATAAGTATATTTGATGCCTAATATGACCTCTAACTACTTTTTTTATAATCCCTTCCTATTTCTTGGTATTTTTGAATGATGATAAGTTTTACACAAGCAAAAGAGATAATTGTTTATCTGATAATAGATAGGAGTGTATTTTGCTTTTTTTTAATCGTTTCATCGAGTAAAATGTTAAACCTCGCGATACAATAATTTACATCCTAGCATTCATAGGGGGTTACACCGATTTTGCTTGCTTTTACACAACACTTTTTTCAAAATAATTCAAACGAAAATCAACTATGTTTTTTTAACAGATTTATCGGAGGGAATGGGGGAGTTTGGTGGATATACTGTAATGAATAGTTTTCTTTTTTTATGACATTTTATCTAATAAATTTAAGTCAAAGTTCCTTTTACCTCATTCTAGATTAGAAAGAAATTACATCAAAAATACTTTGCTATATTTACAAGTGAGTAAATAACCATTCATTAAAAAAATAAAGATTATGCCTTTTCCAATTGAATCTAAATATATTATACAAACAGAAGACGAATTAGGTGTTTTGTTTCCCAATCGTTTTAAAGCAAAAATGATGCAAGAGAATGGGGGAGAGCTATCAACCAAAGAGGATGATTGGCAGCTATATCCTTTTTTTGATCGATTGGATAAAAAAAGAATGAGTCGTACGTGTAATCATATTGGTTTAGAAACGGAACAAGCCAAAGAGTGGCGCAATTTTCCGGCTAATGCAATAGCTATTGCTTCCAATGGGAGTGGAGATCATCTAATCCTACTACCAGAAACTGATAATGAAAAACAACTGAGTGAGGTGATTTATGCTTGGTGGCATGAGGAAGGGATTCCGAAACAAGTGGCAGATAGTATTGAGGATTTACTTAATGAATAAAAAAGGAGTTTTTGTTTGTCTTTTCTATTTATGAAGCAGAATAATTAGTTTTAATTGTAATTATAGTTGTACTTTTCAAAAGAATGAAAAAAACAACGTTAAATATGAGTATTGAATTTAAACAGCTTGCTGCGCTTTGGAAAAAATATAATAAGACAAGTACTGCATTAGTTGAGGCGATGGGAGGGACTGCGAATGAAGTGGGAGAATTTGCAGAACTTTTAGTTGCGAATTATTATAAAGGTAGACAATTATCAGCTTCATGTAAAAGTGCAGATGTAGAGACGAAAGAAGGAAAACTTATTCAGGTTAAATCTAGAAAACTAGATAAAATTAAATCTACTAGTTTAAACGTATTTAGAAGTTGGGATTTTGATTTATTAGTTGTTGTGATATTTGATAAGCAGGGAGGGATACTTAAAGCAATTGAGTTAAATGTAGCAGATGCTAAATCCTTATCAAAAAGTAATAAACATCAAAATGGGCATATTCTAACGACGAATAAGAACTTGCTTGAACATGTTAATGTTATTGATTTAACTAAAGCCTTTAAATCATTAATAAAAGGATAAAAAGAACGTCGTATATTCAATGCACACGATGATTGGGTTCTTAAGTAGAATTAGACACCAAGATAAGTTTGTATATTTTTGACAATCTCCTCCTGCCAAGTTTGAATTGTATCACCTGTAGCAATTTGCATCATGCTACATTCTTTATCTGATAGTTCATCTTGGATAGCTGAATTAAAATAGTTTCCTTTTCTAATTAGGTGCTTATCTGAAGGATATAGTAAAACTACCTTATTGGCTCGATAAAAACGATGATAGACGTACATTTGACGTAAATCTTCAGAGGAAGGGTTCGACTGGTTTATATTCTTCCATTTGGTGTCGAGGACAATGATTTCTTTTGATTCATCGTGCTGTATTACAATATCAGGTCGTAGGGTAGAGGAATAACCTTCAATAGGTTTCCAAAACTTTTTGGATACTTGAGCGGAAACCTGATGTGTTTTTAGTTTCTTTTTTAGCGTTACAAAAATAAATTGCTCCCATAGCTTATTCATGTCAAACATGAGGGCTAAAACATTATTTCTTCCTTTGACCACATCAGGATGATAATTGAGAAGTAATAGTTTAGCAATTTCAATTGCTTTTTCATAAGGCTTATTTTTGCGGTCAAAAACAAGCTTATCAAAAGTTGGTGCCTTGATTTTGCAATCCTTCATTTCAGGAAAGTTCAGCATTAGAGAAGCGATCCTGCCCTTCAATGCAGGGTTTGTATTGGTATTAGCTAGTAATTTGATCGTTTTAAAGAGAATTTCATGTAAAATATGTTCCGTTGAATATAGGGTGTGTCTGACATAAAAACGCTCCTTATGTACAAGATTCTGAGCGATGTGTTTTGAAAATTGTAAAGACCCTTTTAAAGTCGTTTGATTTCCTTCATATTTGCGATATTTTTTAATTAACCCTCTGTGAATCAAGTATTCTACCTCGGAAATAAATAGTTCGAAATACAGCTCTAAAATTGAATTTGACTTCAGTTTTAGAGTGCTAGACCCCGTTGTTTTTACATCAAATCCCCAAACCGTTTTGATCATTCCGATTAACAGGTTTCTCCATTTCTCTTCTCCCGATTGATCGGCTTTAGGTAGAACCTCAATTGTTGTTTTTCCAACTTGAATGACCCCAACATGTTCATTGAATTGCACACCGTTTCGAATTAGTTTAAAGAACGGAGTGCCATCGCCATGATACAATTCCAAAGCATCATGCAATGCTTTTTCGGCTGTATTGTTTAAATTAAATACGCGCTTTTCATGTTCAAAAACGATGATTTTATTTTCTTTATTCACGGTGTAATTAGTTCATTAGTGAGTTAATAGCTTCTCCAAATGCTTCCGTATTATTTTTGTGATCGATTATCTTATAAGATTCTCTTTCTTCAAATTGTGAATAATCCCCTGAATCTGCAGAATTGAATTTGGCAAAAACAGATTCATTTTTAATTGCTTCAACAAATCCATCGCCCAAGACCAATCCAATTTTTCCATAATCGCCAAAGAAGTACTCTTGAAGCAAAGGAATAATGTTTTTATAGAAAGAAGCTATAATCGTTGTTTCATCTTTGTTGATAAAATAAGCATGGCCAATGAGGTGATCGCGATCTAATAATTTTTCGATTCTCTTATTGAGCGTTTTTAATATTTCGGAAGCAGTATAACCATACAGGTCTTGTTGCAATTCTTTTAAATCATATTTTGGAGGCATTTCTTCGAAAACAAAACGTCTACGTAAGGCAGTATCTAGTGCTTCCACACTTCGATCTGCAGTATTCATGGTTCCTATAATATAGAGATTAGAAGGCACTCCAAAAGGCTCTTTTGAATAGGGGAGAGTAACTTTTATTTCTTCATCATTGCCTAAACGTTTATCTTCTTCGATTAAGGTAATTAGTTCTCCGAAAATATGAGAAACATTACCACGATTGATTTCATCAATGATTAAGACATATGGATTTTGTGGCAATGAGTGATCTGTTGCTAGTGATTTTTTTCCACCATTAATTTTATTGTTGATGTAATTCAATACAGCCCAATAAGCTGTAGAATTTGAACCACCGATTACAGCTCTGAATTCTTTGTCTATGTTTCGTACAACAGATAGGTCAGGGAAGGCCTTTTGTAATTTTTCTGCACGAGAATAAGAAACGGTATATTCTTTTGCATCATCAGAATAAATGGGCTTTAGAATTAAATTTCCTTTATCTGAAATACCAACTATTTTCAAACCTAGATTTTTGGTTTGAATAGGCAAGAATAATTGCTCGTTAAGCTCAAATTGTTGATTGGCTTCTAAAACAAGGTCGTTAAATGCATCATCAAAAGTATAGACAACTAATTCCTCAGATTTTTTAAAATGAGGTTGTAGTGCCTGTTTTGAGATCGTTTTAAATATACCATCTTTTACGTCATAAATAACGCTTTTTCCTCCTTCTTCATTTTCTTCTATAACGGGTTTAATTCCTTCAATAAAATCCTCGTAGGTCATACTTTGATGAAAAGTAGTGAATACAATTTGTCCTTTGTCTACTAATCTTTTGTATTCCTCTTTGAGTTTATTTCTGTTTTGGGTTAAGTCAAATTCTGGGTTAGCAATTGCAATGGCTTTATTGATGGTATGGTACGTTTTTCCTGTACCAGGAGGGCCATAAAGTATTTGGTTTAAAGGGTGTTGTGTGTTTTTAGCCATCTTATATTTTTCTGTAATTTCTAGTTTAATTTTGGTGTTTTGAATCAAAAAATCTCGAATATCTTGACCTATGATTTTATCGAACTCAATAAAACTCTGTATCATTTCGTGTATGCTTTCTACAGAAGTGATTTCTTCTTCCTCTAATGAAAAAGATTTATGATAGCGGATGGATTGAAAATAATTTTTTTGATTAGGTTTGTTTGCCCAATCAATCCAAAGAATTGTCTGTTCATCATACTTTTTATCAAGTAAATGAGTGTATAATTCCTTTAAAAGTGCTGTTATTTCTTTCGGTTGATCTTCATTCTCTAAATGTAAATCGACGTAAATCGTAGATTTCTCACAATAAAGTTCATAGTGTATATAATTGCTGCCAATAAGACCGAATTTATCTTGTATACGTTGAAAATTCTTGTCGTGATTACTTCCTACAGTTATTGGAAAACCATGATTTTGATTTAATTGTTCATTAAATACTGTTTTAACTTCAGCAAATAATTCGTAATTACTATTGTCTTTCTCCAGCATGATATATAAAAAATCTTGCGTTAGTAGATTATAACTAGGATCGGTATAGCTTCCTTCTGGTAAATTTTTCTTTATGAGCTCATGTAGATCCTTATCACTTTTGATGAATTTATTCTTTATAAGTTCTGCTAATTCTAGGTAATGAAGATATTTTTTATTCTTGGGAGCACTTTTTATTCCCAGGAGTTTACATAATCTCGAATAGAAAGAATATTTATAAAGAAAATAGGTTTCAGGATATTTAAAGCTCAATAAGAGTGACATAGTTCTTTCATCGTGATGGTGCGCTAGATTAGGTATTAATTCGCGATATAGCGCTAAGATGTCCTTATCAAAGGTTTTGATTCTCTCTTGTAAACTTTTTTGTTCATCATAAAAAGCAAGTAGAATGCTAGCATATTGTTCTTTTCGATCTTGTCTTAGATGTTTCATGACAGCTAAGGCATTATAGTATAATAAATTACTGTAGTTTAAAGAAGCAAGTTCATCTACAATGGTTTGTGAATTTAAATTTGGAAGACCTTTTTGTTTTTCGAATAAAAACCATTTGTCTTTTTCTTCATTTAATCCGCCATTTTGGAGGTGAATTTTATACTTATCCAGTAATGCAGTAAGTTCTGGTCGCTTGTTTTCTATTATTTGCTGTAAATCCATTACAAATACGTTTTCCTAATCTTTTTGTTGGTGGTGATCGTTGATTGATGCATCTTGTTAAACTAAAATCTTATAAGCTAAGTTTTTCGTCAAAGTGCATTTCTTTTCTAATCGAAATAAACTATTATTTAATTGTATTCAAATAATAGTTTGTCAATTTTTATAAAAAGTAAATATACGAAAGCATAGGATAAGAATGTAATGGATGATGGTGAGTTAGATCTTTTTTTGAGTAAATGTGCTTTAGAAATCTTGGAGTAGCTATTAGCGTAATTGATGGTATTGAATGATAATAATAGAGGGGGAAATAGATGTAGGTTATTCTATTTTGGGGTTTCAAATTTATTAGCTTTCTAGCTAGGGGGTAGTAGCCGTTCTTCAGTTTTGATTTTTAATTCATAAGTAATTGAATTTATGAATGGTACGAAATAAAGCGGATAAGGGAAAGTGCTAATGCGTTATTTTATTCAAAAAAATGAAAGAGGAATGGGGGAGTAGAAGTATGGAACGATATGACTCAAGGGGATGAAGATAGTTTTCATCGGTTAATTCTCTTTTATAAATCTTTAGGTTTTACCCGTACCTTACTTGATAACTAAACTGGTGACATGGGGAACAATAACAATGTATTTTGACTATTGTACGCAAGACTGGAAAGCAGGGGAGATTTAGCAAATCCTTACTACAATCTATCAAAAACACAAAGCCAAGGAGGACTTTTTCATACTCTTGGCTTTAATATTTATAGGTTTAATCTTCAAATTGAAATTCTGGTGTAAAAGGGAAAGTTTTTTGTTTATCGATATAATATCTTACATTCCTTTGTTTATTTATTAGGAGTTGAAAAGGATTGTGTGATGTGAATGTGGTGAGAGTTAATATCGTTTTTTTATCTCTTTATCTACTATTGATAATAACTTTAATAAAAGTTGGTTTAAATCATAAGTAAAGGTTAACGACTAATATATGACAGTTTCTAAAAGTGTAATAGGTAAGATTATGTTATAATTTATCAGCAATATATTCCATAAAACCATAGTAAGACTTTCTAGAATTTTCATTTTGATTTTCGTTTTCAAATATTTTTTTTACTTGTCTTAAATTTATATTAGCTATTATTCCATACTCCCATGCTCTCCAAATTTCGGGCGGTAATCTCTTGTTTTTATACCATAAGTATTCTTCACTGCATAGATTAAAGTAGTCAATTATAAGTAATATGTCTTTTTGATTAATTTCTTTTCCGTCATTTAGACGTAGATCATTAAATAATTTATTTAATTTAGTATCATACCGTGAATTAAAATGATTAAATAACTCAAGGAATAATTTATCATCATCATAGTTTTGTTTAATCATTCCTATATAAATGGTTAATAGAGCGACTGTAATAGCAGATGCTATTTTTTGATCCAAAATTTTAATGTAAAAAATTAAAAACACTATTAAAAGAATAATTGCAGCCCAGAATATTCTTCCAGGGTTTCTTGATATAAAACTTAATGTTTTATTTTTAATTTTATTAATCATAACCAATATTTTTCACTTTCTTATTCCTATAGCCCATTTTTAATTACAATGGAATCGATCTTTTTATTAGTACATTTCTGTATGAAATCTTCAAGATTAGTTCTTATATCTTCTTTAGTTAAAAAACTATTTAGATTATAAGCAGAAGCATAAATATACTCTGATGTATTAATGATACCATCGTACTCATTGCTATGAGTGCTATATATAGCTTCAAATTCTAAGTCTTCTTTTGTATCTTTATTTTTAAACCAATTATTCTTACCTATACAGAATATAACTTTAGACACTGATTGATTTACATCGCCAAATTGGTCAATATCCAATTTGGTTTTCTTTGAAGTGTCATAGAAACCTGTATCTGATATTGTTATTATAGAAAAACTAATATTTGTTTCTGTATTAACTCCAAAGTGGAATTCATAATTATACATTGGTAACCAGTCCCAAGCCCATTTATTTAATCGCGCTCTAGTCTTATCAGTTGCAATATTACTAAATTGAGTGTGTCCAGATATATAACTGTGTCCTTCTAGAATTGAGTCAATATATTTCATGATATCTTTTACTCTATCTATGTATATATAAAGATTACGGAACGATTTTCTGCTATCTAATAAAAAGTTATTTAAGTGTTCTTGATTCATAGTGTTTTATATTAATTTAAAAGATGACAATTTGTAATCCTTAACTCGATACTCTGAATAAGTTATATCTATAAAATGCTTTAAACGATATATTTTATGTATTTCAAAATATTCTATAACATCATTTAAGATTCGAAGTGTAGCGTGATTGTTATAATCATTGATACTCTCTAATGTATACTTATGATTTAAACATGCTTTTAGGAGTGTCTTCCATTGTAATTGTGTAACCGTAAACTCACATTGATAATTATTAGGAAGTGATTTTTTTGTAAAACTACTTATCTCTATAGGTACTTTTTTATCTTCAGAAACTCCTCCTAAAGCTATAAAAATAACATCTTTATTGTTATTCACATCACAATATTCATTTTGATAGGAGATTAACTCCTGTTTCCATTGTTGCTCATTTTGTCTTCCTCCATCAGCCTTCTTAGCCTCTATTATAATATGGTAATTAGAAGTTTGTATAAAAACATCTGGTTCTACAAAATTTGTATTATCAGTGTATTCCGAAGACCACGAAGGCCAAAAGATAAAATCTTCAATAGGTTCCTCTATAGACATAATACTGTATCCAATAGCTTGGTTTAAGATAGTCCATAATGTGGTATGTGGTAGATACAAGAGTGTACCTACCACAGAAGAAGTTAATGAATCCTCAGAGCTTTCAAACAAAGTATTCCATTGTATCTCTGTTCCTTTAAAATTACGTCCTGCTTTCTTATTCTTTATTGCTTGCAGCATTTTTTTAAATTTTTAGCTAATCGTAAAACACCTATAAACAAGAAATCTAATAATTCTTATAAAATGCTTCACCTGAAAATTTGGAATATTCTTCAGTGTTTGAATTACTTCTGCATATAACTTGGAAAGGCTCTAATCTTGCTACTTCAGTTTGAAGGTCTTTAGCTGTCTTAGGGCTACAACCCAAAATGTCTTGTAATGCTTTGGCACTTGCTCCCTCGCATTGGAAAATATATGAGAACTCTAATAATTCTTGGAAATTAAAGAATTTTTGTTGGTAATCTTGTGGCGATTGAGATGCAAAGAATACTACAATACCTTTCGATCTACCCTCTCTAATAATTTTTTCCAAGAATATATTCTTTTGACCTAAGTAATTATGTGCTTCATCAATTACTAAAATTGTACGAATCGTTCTTCTACCGTCTTTTATTTCACTATCAGGTAATGAAGCCATTTCTTTATACAATCTTTCAATGATTAAGTAACCTACCAATTCTTTTAAAACAGGCATTTTATGTAAATCAATAATCATAGTTCGATTACTCACTTTCTCTAAAGGAGGAATTGAAGAACCGTGCGACCAGAATAGATTAAAATTGGCTAAATCTCTTAGAATTTCAATTAAAGTATCGTCTTTCTTACCTTCTTCTTCGTATGATGCTAGAGCAATTTGAAGAATATCATTAAAATCAGGGAAAGGATTTGATTGCTTTTCTCTTGCTTGATAACCTGCCATTATTGTTTCGGTTAAAGTTCCCTTTTGTACAGGACCAAACTTAGCATTGATCGAAGCAAAACTTTCAGCCTTTTCTCTTGCTGATAATTGAATATCTTGATCTGAATAAGAATTTAATAGGAATGGATTAATAGGTAATGTTTCCGTTCCTTGCATTAATTTGTAAGTGCGAGACTTCGTTACATCTACAAATGTTTGATTATCCACTACATCCCCTTTGTAATCAAAGAATATGAAATTGGTTTGATAATCTGATTGTACTCTAATATCAGCTAAAAGCTTTAATAAGAATTGAGTTTTACCAACCCCTGGTTTACCCATTATGGCTAAATGAGAGTTTGCGTGTTTTGTTGTATCATTTAAATTAAGAATCAATTCTTGATTATTTAAAACAGTTCTTCCAATAAAAATATCTAAGTCTTTTGCTTTTACCTTCTTGTTACTTGACATTTTTATTGTAGAAACTAATTCTAAGTACCAACGATTGATATCTTCACCATTCTTAGTGAATAATTCCCAAAGTAAAATTGCACCATCATCAATGTGATTTTTAATGATTGATTTATTACTGTATAAATCGTTTTCTTCAATATTCGTTATACTGTAGGTATGTTTGATTATAGTTTTAATGAACAATTCATCATTACCAAAAAATGATGTGCGTTTCATTTCACCTCCAGAAAAGTTTGAGCTATTTGCTATCTCTTTACCCTTTAGAGAAATGGAATATGTAAAAGCAATACGAGCAATTGTTGCCTTATCTAATTTTGAAAACGCTCTTAACGAACTAATTATTTCATCTGTTTTTAGTGCTGTATATAATCTATCTGCCATAGCTTTTAATTTTACCAGAAATACCCCTGGTTAACTGTTGTAATTTGATTAATCGGACTAAACTCTAATCTTGCTGCACCTGTTAAATTAGGTTTTAATTGATTAAAGTAATTACTATCAATTTCCGTATCGGTAGATAAAATAATTACTTGAGAAGCAGCGTTAGGAAAATAATTGTTGATGATGTTATCACGATGCACACTATCCAAACGAGATAATGGTGTATCAATTATAATAGGTAACTTTATTTCAGAAGTTTGAGCTAATCCCCATAAAAGAGAAATTGCAAAAATCTCCTTTTCTCCCGCAGATAAACCTGATTTTTTAATGGCAGAATTGTTTCTATCTGTAATGGTAATTTCGAATGTTTTTTGATTTATTGTTAATTCTTTCAATAATGAAGATTTGCTTGAAAGTAGCTTATACATTTCAAACGTTTTGTTTTGTAAACTTTCAATCTTATTACGTCTAAGTTTGGCTACATACGACATTAATAATTTTGATATTGTATCACACTCTTCGATGAATAAAGCTCTATCTCTCGACACTCCGTGCTTATCGTATAATTTAGAAAGTTCTAATTCGATATCATTGATTCTCTTTTGAATGAAAACCATATCATCTTTAGCATTCGATAGTTTAACAGCAATACGTCCAATTTGTGTATTGCAACTTTCAATAGTATTCTGTAATTCTTCGAATGTTTCTTTATCAACGGTATTCGTTAATGAAGCAGAAGTATATTCTAAATTTTTAAACTCAAGTTCTAATTCTTCTTTTTCTTGAATTAAATTGGTTAAATCTAAGACATCACTTTGTTCAATTTCTTCAATTTTATTAAGCACCTTTGCTGTATCATTATTCGATAAATTATGAATTAATGTTACATCATCTTGTTGATTACTTTCAAAGACATTTAATAATCTATTCTTTAATTGCGCTTTTTGGTCCTCATTTAATTTTACCTCTGTAATTGGAAAAGGTTCATTGAATTGAATGATAATTTTTTCAATTAATTGAGATGCATTTTCTGAAACCGCACTGTTTTTATTATAATTAGCCTCAATTTCTAATTCAGATTTTATCGCATCAAATAAATTGGCTCCTAAAGCAAAAGGAAGAAAATCTTCCGTAAGATTTTTAATCGTTAAATCTAATTGAGAAATTTTAGAAGATAATTGTATCTTTCTTTTTTCCTGTTGTTTGATGTGTTCTGAATTAACAGGATCGATATTGAAAATAGCTTTGAATTGATTTTGAGCATCATCTTTTTGTTCTTTGAAAATGTTCAACTCTTCTTCTAACTCTATAATCTCTTTATTTTTATTTTCGAGGTTTTTGTTTTCTTTCTTTAGTTCACTTTCTTTGAAAGCAATATCTTCATCTGAAATATCTACAAAGCCTTTCTTTTCCTCTTGTCTTAGCGTCACAATATCTTGCGTTAATTGCGTCACGAAATTAATTCCTAAAGCAGCTTCTAATGATGATTTAAGTTTTAATTCGGTGTAATTATCTCCAGCAATTTCTTGAATTTTTTCACCATCAAAAAAGAAAAATTGAGTAATCGGTTTTGGAATAGTGGTATTGATATAGTCTTGCCACAAATCTTTATTTTGGACTGAAACTCTTTTACCATCTTTTACCACAACTAATTTCTCTGATAAATCTTTAGATTTTGGAGTAGCTGTAGATCCTGCGGACCAAGATCTATTCACGATAATATTTTCATTTTCCTCTGTTTCAAATTCTAATTCGATTGAAACAAAAGCATTTCCTTTTTCAAGCTCTTTGGTGTTGATGCAGTTGTAAATTTCATCTAATTTAGCACCGTATAAACAAATGTTTATCGCCTCTAAAAGTGAAGTTTTACCAGCACCATTCATTCCTCCAATTAGGAAAATAGATTTTCCTTCCTCGTTGTGCGGAAAGTTAAGTACCGTTGGGTATTGGAATGATTTATAGTTTTCTATGGTTAGTTTAATAAATTTCATAATGTGTTAGATTTGGCCGTTAGGTCTAACTACTCTTGTGGTTGTATCTGGTTGATATTCAAAATATGTATTAAATCTTTCTTTCCAGAAATTAATTAATTCTTCTACAACTAAAGGATAATATTCATATACTTGTAACCATAATGATGGAAATCCAATTTTACTTTCTCTACATATACTCCTAATCATTCTGTCTATTGAAATTTGATCAGGATTTGTTTTTAAAAATTCAACAAAATCATTATAACTTTCCATAGCAGTAAACATCACTTCTGTTCTTACAACCCATCTGGTATCAGCCTCAGTAGGTGTATTAACACTATTTGGATATTTATCTAATCCTGTTAGTCTAATTAGATTATTCGCTATGGTTTTTACATTTTGTGGTAAACTATCTTTTACTACTACAGGTTGAAATAAAGAATACTCGAATAATAAATCAGTATTATCTATATCAGGCCAAAAGTAATTTCTTCTATCTTGGTTGTGGTTAGATTTATTTGTATTGCAATATTTACAAGATAATAAAAAATTATCCCATTCTAATTTATCTCCACCGTTTGCAACAGGTTCTATATGTTCAACTTCAATCATATTATTTGTTCCCATTTCACAGTAAGAACAATAATAACCTAATCTTGTAGTTAAATAAGCGCGAGCTTCTTTATAAGAATTGAAATCTCTTGGTTTTAATCCTTTATTTACTGCTCTCATTTTTATTCTTTAGATATTCTTGTATAACTTTCTTTTTATCAATGATTGCCATATAAGCTGAATCGTTTGCAAAAACATCAAATACATTGTCAAATTGTTTTTGTAATTCATCTGTAATATTATCATTTAAAGCTGCTTCGAAATATTTAGGAGCAATTTTATACAATTCTTGACGTTTTGTACTCCATTGCGGATTCTCAACTTTTTGATGCATTTCTGCAATATCTTCGATACTCATATTTACACCACTATTATTTTCACGAATTTGGTTATCTCTAATAATCAATAACTCATTTTCTTCTGTCGCTTGAATAATAAATGGAGAATGGGTTGTACAGATGAATTGTATTTTAGGGAAAGTCTTTTTTAAAGCTTCTACAATTCTACGTTGCCATTCAGGGTGAAGGTGTAAATCTAATTCATCGATTAAAACGATACCTTCTGTCTCTAATAAGGCTCTTTCTCTTAAATGTGGGTTAAGTGTAACCGCTTTATAAGCTATATCTGAAATAAGCGCAAAGAAATTACGCGTACCATCACTTAAATAAGTAAAAGGTAATATCCTACCATCTGTTAACTCAACTTTTAATCCTTGAGGTTTGTCTGGATCAAACTCGAAGTAAAAGTTTCTACAGTTTGGTATATTATTGATTACAGCTTCTTGCACTAAATTTAAAGCAATGTCTTCAGTACGTTTTTGAATACGCGAAAGTTCTTTTGCTTTAAACCATTTGTGAAATTGTTTATAAGTCGATTTAGATTCTAAACATTTATCATACGCACGGAATCGTGAAGCAATGTGAACTTTTGGTTCATCTACTTTTTTAGATTCCACATCTCTTGCCTCATCAAACAAACGACCTGTAGCATAATAGGCTAATAGTGGTAAGTTTACATTTTCACCTGAAGTTATAATATGTTGTAGATCACTTGCGTAATCTTGAACTTCTTTTGCATCTTTTGTAGTTGTACGACTATTACCTAATCCATTTAAAGCTCTGCTCCAACATAAATCAACCCCATTAATATTACCACAAGCAGAAACTTCTACAGGAAACTGATATTCTTCGGAATATTCGTAAGTCGCTATACGCACGTCATTTTTGTAAATACCTCTTGCATAGACATTTCTAATGCCAAGAAAATAAGATGACATTGCTACAGTTAAAGCCTGAAGTAATGCCGTTTTACCGCTTCCGTTATCTCCAATAATAAGGTTGAAATGAGGTTGCAAATCAACTTTTAAATCAGTATAGCCTCTGAAGTTTTTGATATGTAGTTTATTTATTTTCATTTTTTAAATCAGATTTAATGATTTCTTTTAATGCTTCGTAAATACCAATTCTACGGTCTTTGAATTGGTATTCTTTGACCGTAGCTAATAACTGATTTACTTTTTCGAAAGAAATTTTATATTCTTGGCAAAGCTGTTCTAAAAGTTCTTTGTCTGTTTGGTTTGTGCTCATCTTATTTAGTTTTGATTCGCTTGATTTTCTATTAAGTCTACCACTTGTTTTTTAGCTTCTTCTAAAAGTTGAATGGATAGTTTCTTGCAATTTATAGAATTACGAACTAATTCTGTAATTGATGAATGAAAACCTTCTGAAACATAAGGAATATAGATATTAGAAATATTTTTATTTGTTATATGACCTACTGTTGAAGCAATAGTCATATCTCGTAATAATTGTGATTGTCCTATTCTACTATTAATTATAAAACTAACATACTCAGAAGATAATGGACTAATGTCCTTTTTAACCAAATGAGCAACTCTTTGATTAATTAATAAATCATCTTCTAAAATACTTGAATAAAAGTAATTTACACCATCCATGCCTACTACAATGTCATTAGGCTTACCTTTTGGCGAGTTTATATTTTTTGTGTAACTATATGGTAAAGATGTTAAATTTTTAGTTATAATAAATGTAGGTTTAATATCTCTGATTCTTACAACTAAATCTTCGGAATTATCATTAATGAATTTAGCACTATTCCAAGGATAACCATTTTTAATAAAAAAAACATCTTTTACTCTATAATGGGAAAATGTTTTTATCTTTTTTAATATTGATTTTACTTCAGGATTATAATATTCAGCATCAAGTCTTCTACCATTAATAACTTCTTGGAATGAACTTATGTAATTAGTAGAATCTATAATTGAATCATCTAACTCAATATTAAACTCTTTATCTAAAATAATATTAGCCTGTTTTAATGATTGTAAAGATTGATTTTGAAGTTCAAAAGATCTCCTTAATAAATCACCAATTTCTTTCTGATACTTAAGTAAAAATTCAGGAATAATGAATTTTGAAATGTCATATGGATAAATCTCTATTTGTCCACTTGAACCCCTAAAGTTTTGATCAAATTGTTGTGCCCCAAATTTTGTATTTAAAAATACAGTCATAAAATAAGGATCTATTTCTGAATTTCTTAGAATTGTAATATGTCCATCACAATATGCTTTTTCGTCATATGGCCAAATACTTACTCTACCTAATGTACCAACACCTGTCGAAGTTATTAATATATCATCTTTTTTAACCTGACCTCTAATATTTGAATCAAAGAATTTTTGATCCACATACTCTTGACGTGTTTCATTAAAAGACATTTTTCCTACATTAACACTTCTCAAAACTTTTATTGAACCACATTGTGAATATGCAGGTTGAGAGCCACGTTTAATATACTTGAATAACCTATTAAATTTTAAGACTTCCCCCGTAGAATTTAATAAATTGATATTTTCAATATAATCTTTTCTATAATACTCAGCATCAAATCTATCAGACTTAATTTCTGAGTATTTTATATCATTAAAAATCGCCATAATTTAAATATTTTACCAGAAATCAAATTTTTGTTCACGAGCATATTTGATGAAAGCTTCTGCTATAGCTTGGTTATCATCTGAAATAATATCAGGGTCTGTTAATAAATCATCACGATTTAGTTCATAATTCACCAAATCTTGTTTGATGCGCGGATTACCAAATTCATCTTCGATAATATTCCCTTCCTCATCTAATAGATACTCATATTCACCACTGTTATTTTTACCACTATTTTCGCTTACTGCCATAAAAATAGGGTAATCCAATTTTTTGGCTACTTCGGCATCTATGTAACGGTCTCTTAGTTTTTTAATCGCATCTGGGTTATTTACAATCAGTTGTAACTTTCCTTTGTTCGTTAAGGTTAGTTTTTCTTCTTCTTTTGTTGGAATAGCTTGCTCCAACGACTTAATTTGAGCTTTAAGGGTTTTTGCTTTTTCTTTCTGATTGTCTTTTAATTCTTTAATTGCAATTTTATTTGCCTCTTTTGTTGGCTTGATGTAAGCGTTAAAATCTTTAGCAGAACCTGTCCACACATTTTTCTCTAATGCAATTTCTTGTTCTTGTGTTTCTTTTAAAATCTCTAACTTTTCATCTAAAGAACCTAAATCAGTTTTTGCTTTTACCAAACTTGATTTTAAATCATTTATTTCTTGATCTAAAGCCTCTAATTTATCCTCTAATGAAAGTTCTTCTTGTTCTTCTTGTTCTTCTTCAGTTTCTTCTTCTTCGGCAGATTCTTTCGTTTCTTTCTGTTCAGGTTCTGGAAATTCTTCTAATAACAATTCTAAAATTTCTTCAGGAATATTTTCTTCTTCAATTTCAATGACAGAAGTAAATTGAGCTAATAAATTATCAATTTGTTTTTCGTAATCAGGTGTTTGTTTTTCAACTTCTTCCTGAATTTGTTTAATTTCTTCTAACTGTTCATCTGTGTATTTCTGAATGACTAAAACAGATGTTTTTGTACCTGTATGCGGTTTAAATGAATTAACGTGCAAACCTACTACAGCTAACAAACGAGCTTCTCTTAAAATCCACTCTCTGATGAATGCTAAAGAAGAGTTGTTGAATTTACCCTGAGGTAATACTATAGCTGCTCTACCACCAGGGCGTAACCATTTGACAATACGCTCGATGAATAATACATCACGTTCTTCTTTTGCTGTTTTATCTTTTGCCCTTTTTAAGGCAGGTTTTGCTAACTCGTAGTGAGCTAACATTTTTTTATCTTTCATTTCCCCTGCAAACGGTGGATTTGCTAAGATGACATCAAAATTCATTTCATCGAAATATTCCCACGCTTTGTCCTCGTCTTTAAACGTTTCGTGTTCAGGAATAACAACATTTAATAATTTCGACTTGCTTAATGAATTCATTAAGTTTTGCCCTGATTTTGTATTGTACCACGTACGCGGATCAATACTACTAACATCAGGACCAAAGATATTGGTATGTCCGTCACCAGCGATTAACATTAGAGCACGTGAAGTTTTGGCTGCACGAGCTTCAAAATCTATTCCCCATAAATATTTACCCGCGTATTTGTGCTTGCGGTTTTCTTGTTCATCGGCTGTTTGTGCAGGTAATGCCCATTCCATTGCGTGTAAAAGGAAGCCTGCCGATCCACAACTTGGATCCAATACATACTCATCATCTTTTGGATTCAGCATACGTACACACATTTCGATTACGTGACGTGGTGTAAAGAATTGACCTTTTTTCTTTTTCGCTTCTGTAGGGATTAAATACTCAAATGCGTCATCCATAATACGAAGATTAGACCCCATTAAACGAACAGGTTCTACAGGACCGATACAAATTTGTAAATGGTCTTTTCTCAATTTTATATTTTCTCCTTCTTCAAAAACTCCTGGCCATTCTTTGCACGCTTTTTTGAATAAGTCGTTTATCGTATCGTAGGTGATGTCTGGGTCTTCGAATTTTTTGAAGTGAACTTCTTTACCAGGTCTATTTCTTCTGTTTTCATTCGCTTCTTTTTCATCCCATATTTTAGCGAAGATGATTTTGAAGATTTCATTAAATTCATCAACACCAGAATCAGCTAAAACCAGTTCTTCTAAATCTTGAACAATTTTCTTGAAGTTGAATGAAGTTTTTAATTGAGCTAATGTTCTTTTAATTTCTAAAACATCTTTCTCCGTTTCATTTACTTTTGGAATTTCAGATAATGTATCTAATTCTTTTCCTTGTGGTTTGAAAACAATTAATCGATCCGTACCATTTGACCAAACACCAATAGGATTACCTTTCGCACCTAAATATGATTTTAATTGTTCAATTCCTTCTTTACGCTTTGGTTTTTTAATCTCAAAAAGAATCTTAACCGTTTGCTTGTCTGACTTTGTGTAAACCGCAATATCTGCGTGTTTTGTATTTACTTCCGTTCCAAACTGTACAGGAACTTCTAATTCTATTTGATCAGGAGAATATCCGTAATAGTTAATTAATTTATACACCCATAATTGGCGTACAATTTCTTCAGGATTTGATTTACCATCTTCCGTATGAATTAGCATTTCTTCCTTTGCAGAATAGAAAGGAGCTAATGGTTTTACATAAAATAATTTTTTTCCTGATTGTTTCCCTGTACCATCTTTTGAGATGATCGTAAGCATTTCGTAAATTGGTTTTCCTAATCCTTCAAATTCGGTTAAATCATATTTAACTTGAGGATCACGGAATATTTTATCAATTAATTGTGCGTTAGTCATTTTATTATTTTGTGGAATTCAACAATTCTTTAATATCTATATTTAAAAGTGTTGCTATTTGCAAGAAAGTTTCCATTGAAGGTTGTACTTCATTTGTACACCATCTCGAAATTGTCACCTCACTTTTTCCTAATTGTTGTGCTAACCATTTACTGGTTTTATTTTTCTCAGCCAGAACAACTTTTAATCGGTTGATTTTCATGGTATGTTATTTGATTAACATTAGATGTTAAATATAGTGGGAATTTAGGGATTGACAAAAAGAAGTGAGTTATATTTCTTTTTAGGAATACCGCTCTGTTAAGAGGGGAGAAAACGAATACTTTTAACCTAGAAGGTATTATTTGTGACAGTTTATTTTAATAGTTCAAATAGTCATCCAAGTCTTCATCCTCATATTCATCCGGATTTTCAAGTTCTTCGTAATAGTACAGCATGTGGTTATAAGCATCTTCTAGTTCATCATAACTTATAGGATAACTTACATGTTGAATATTACTAGGTTCTTCTAAACTCAAGAAAACAATAAATTCATCAAAAAACATAATCCTTAAAGGATCAGTCGAACTTTTCATAAAATAGCCTAATAAGTCTGTTTCGTACTCTTGTTCGACATAGTAAAAACAGGTGTCTGTATTATAGTTCGCAATCTCTTCCGTAACTTTTCTAGTAAAATGTTTATCATGGATAGCAAGAGGAACTAAACCTGTGATATTTCTTTCTTGTTTTTCTATTCCTCTGATGATATTGCTACGTAGGAAATAAGGGTAAACTACACCACCATGATTTTTCAAACCTAGTGATTTTAGTTCAGGATTAGTTTGCTTTCGTTCTTTTAGTTTTTTTCTAGCTTCTTGAATTCTTTCATAAAAATCTGGGGTCAAATCAAGAACGTAAACGCAAGGTTGTTCAGTTTTACTACCAACGACTACTTTACTACTTTTTTGTGTCATATGTTGTTTTTTTAATGTATAATTTATTCTTCCTACTATAGAATGAGAGAGATGCTATAGTCTATAAGTAGGTTTAATGTAAATCTTTTTTCTCTCTCATGATGGTTTGTAACTTCTACAATTCACAGCCTAATCCCTTTTACTCATTTTTTATAAAGTTGTAAAAGAGTATTTAAAGCCAATCACCAGTAAAAAATGAAGCAAATTGTTCAGGTTTAGTTGAAGTAAAGATGTTTAACATGGCATTAAATCTTTAAGTGTAGTAGTTAGAAAAGGTGTACTTTTTTGTATATAAGCTATTGATTAAACAAACAGTTTTAGGATAAGTAAAATATAGTTTCCATTAGGTATAAGTAAAAGAATAGGCTCTGCTGTTTCTACCATATCTTTGAAGGTTACAGATTGCAGCAATGAGGACATATTGTGGTTGAGTTCTTCATTGACTTCTATCACGCCCATTTCTTTTTTCATTCCTTCTTTTGCATTTTCTAATAGTACCAATAGAGCAATAATCACAGATAGGGCAATAAATTCTTTGCTTCCCTTTTTCTGTTTATCAGTAAATCCCTCTAAAAGAGTAATTAATACAACAAGATCTAGGGTATTAATCAAACTATGGAATTTAGGTGTAAGTTCTAAATTATCATACTTTTTGCCTACTTCTTTGGTAAAGTGCACCAGTGAATCTGCCGTTGAACTAGAGAAGGAAACAGTTGCCACTGTTGCAGCATTCATTTTCTCAGCTGTAAAGTTCCAAGAAGTAGCAGCTGTATCTTTTATACGCTCTAACAAAGCCCCAGTTGAGTCTGTCACCTGTGTAAATAAACTTTTATCCTGTTCTAGTTCCTGAATAGAACTAAGCTCTTGTGTAACTGTTATTTCTTCTGTGGTAGTTTGTGTAATCATCACTTCCATATCCGAAGCGATTACCTCAAAAGCTTCTATATCAATAATCTCAACAGGCTCATTGCCCCAAATGTTGTTTTTTAATTGTTCAAAAAATCCAATAGGTTTTGCCTCAATGGAAGGATTTTTTTCTTGATGTTCTTTTTCATCTTTTTTAAACCAATTGGAAGCGGTGTTGCGTAGTGAATTCTTCATATTGACCTTTAGGTTTTAGATCTTTATTCTGTTTGGATAAGGTGTTAACAAGATAGGCTTTTTTTGTAAAGTTATTTAGATCCTCTTTATAAAAATAAGAACTGAAGATCACCTTCAGTTCTTATAATTGAAAAGTTGTGTCCTTATTCATTTATTAAATAAACATGTTCGATGAATTCAAATTTGAATTGAGAGGCTTTGTCAATGAACTCTTCCTCTTGGACGGGAATAATGATGCTCATTGTTTCTTTATTTTTCTTCAAATTACCTATTTCATGCGCATCGACGTACTTTAAAATACTAACTGATGCATCGAATTGATTGTAACACAAAAGAAATCCCTCTGCGTTCTCTTTGTTTATATTAAAGTTCCATATTTTACCGCTAATTTTTGCAATATTGCAGATTTTACCTTCTAAATAGTGTATTTGCTGCATTAATGCTTTTTTAATTGTGTTTACATTTAATTCTTGATTATCAGGTATTTGTATTGTAATTAACTGATCTGTTTCTTGATCACAGGCCTCATCAACAGTTCTGTTTTTTCGATCATAGGCGCTATGATGTTGTCTGCAAAGCATGATAAGAGATTCGTCTAATGGGTGATGTGCAGCTTCATAATGAATTAGGAATTCGCTTAAACACACCTCATATTCGCCTTCTATTTGAGGAAAGTTTTGTTTTAAAATAGCAGCGATGATCGACTTTCTATCTTTTGCTAGGTGTGAAAAGTGTGCAGCATCTAGGCTTTTGTGTTTTCCACACTTTTCCGCTGTAATTGTGTGTTCACCTAGTTTGTGGTTTTGACAACTAGCTTGTGATTTTTTCTTGAGTGCTTTACCAAGTTTAGTTACAATTTTATTGGTTGCAGGGCCTATAAATTGTTCAAATTCTTCTAGGGTTCCAATGAATTTTGCCATGATTGTTTTGTTTTAATTATATATAAATTAGTTGTTGTGATAATATGCTAGCTTTATAAACCAGTGTTCTAAAAATCTTCTTTGTTGTATGGACCAGAATTTGGATACATAAAATAACTGGTTACCATATAGCTTAAAAGGTTCAGCAAAGTATAGGTTTTTATTTCGTATGGCTGTTTGTTTAGTTGCTAGAATTGCCCTTTTATACCTAAAGGTTGTTTGACAAAAAGAGAAACTAAATAGCTCTAAAATATCATGAATCGATAAAAGATTTAATTCACCTATCTTATCAAAAATAGCCTTGACCATTTTTTGAGGTGCTAATGTTCTAAACTCCATTAGATCAGTAAGAATTATATCTGCCTGAATGGCGCTTGGATCACGATCACCTTTTAGGCGGTAGCGATACAAAAAGGCATGGTTTAGTAATAAGTCTACATCTATAGCACTTAGATGAGGTACTTTATTTGTTAAAGCCCTTTTTTCCAATCCCACTAGTTCCCTGTAATAATAAATTTGTTGAGGCAGTAAAGGGGTGTCTTCTAGGTCTAAGGATTGATGTAATAGGGAAGGGTAGCAAATAACATAGGTACCAATCAAATTGGTTTTCATTGTCTCATCTTCACCAAGACTCGTATTGGGTGATAGACCAATAATTCTGTAAACAGAAAAAGAAGATAAGCTAAATTGAACTTCTTCAAAATCATATCCCATACTACATACACTACCAACTTGATCTTGATAGATTCCCATGAAAATACCTGCTTCTTTGGAATTTAAAACAATTACTTTGGGTTGAATAATTTGCTCTAGTGCTGTTTTAGTAATTTGCAATTGATCGATTAAAAACATAATACCATCTAGTGTGCTTAAAAAGGTATTTAGCTCAGACTTGTTTGCATCTGTTCTATAATAAAACAAGTCCATATAGGTTAACCAAGGCGATAAATCTAAGTTTTCCTTTTCGTTTATCACTATTTTCGTAATAGCTCTTTGATAGGCATTCATGTTATTCTCATCACCTAGGTGATGTAACATGTTGTATTTGGTTGGTTTGCAGACCGATTTCGTCTGATAAATAGGTGCTATGCCTAAGACAAGAATATCTTTTTGTTGTTGGTTATCATAAAAACCATATCTTCTTTCTTTAATAAAAGCAGGAATATTTTTGTTGTTTTCATAGGCTTGCCAAACTGTGGCAATTTGCTCTTGTATATCCATTTTTTCTACTTTTTATTGAGTAAAAATAATCGTCTATAAAGACAAAATATGTCGTTTAATTAATTGATGTGTAAAAAAACCGATTAAGAGAATAATCGGTTTCTAGGCAACTTAGTTCTAAAAGAATAGAATAGGTGGGGACTTACCCTATATTAATACTTAAGCACCTGGTATACTTATATAGTTGTTTATCATAGCCTTGCTGCTGTATTATAAGGATAAAAATAGCTCGCATTTAGAACAGTAGATGACGTTGACATAAAATCCGACTACGTAAATCCGGATTTTAATTCTAACAAATAAATCTAAATAACAATTTCAATACACTAAATTGTGCGTATTAAAGAACCTGATTCTTTTCTTAATTCAACTTTTCCATTTGTTTTAGTAACTAGTATGTCTTTTCCACTAAAACGGGCATTGGTTGAATTATTAGTGGCAATAGTGCGAATAAGTGAACTTGATTCTTTGCGAAGCTCAACTTGTCCCTTATCTGTTGTAACGAGTATTAAACTTCCATCTTGGTTGATATCAGCATTGATAACGCCAGAAGATTTAATAGTTCGGATTAAAGAACCGTTGGGTTTTCTTAATTCGAGTTTGCCGTTTGTAATTTTAACGATGTTCATAAGCTTGTATTTTTTTGATTCAGTACAAAGATTATAATTGATTAAGACAGGCTGTGTCGCTTTACTTTTTATTCTTTTATTTGATACATTTTTGCAAGTAATTGTACTCTTTCACTTACTTGTTGTCTAAGCATTGCTGGTTCAATCACTTCACAGATAGGACCATGACGCATAATCTCTAAGAGAAAATCATGTGTAGGGTGTATAAACAGTTCTAACGTAAAATAGTTTTCATCCTCGGCAATAATACGCTGGGAGTGATGAAAAGGCAGTGATTTTACATACTCCTTTTGTTGGATGTCAAATCTGAGTATAATCTTTTCTGCAGTTTCATAGCGCTCAATACCAAAAGCATGCTGATAAGCCTTTTCGATATTGATTTTGGGACTTGATTCCCTTTGAGAGGTTATGACTAAATTAGCCACTCGTTCTAAACCAAAGTTTCTGAAATCTTTTACATCCAAATCATAGGCAACTAGATAAAATCGGTTTTGTGTTTCTTTGATTGCTTTTGGAACACAACGCCTTGCACTTGGTTCTTTTGAGAAACTAAGGTGATCAAAGGTGATGATAAGGTTGTTGTCAATAGCGTGAATAATACCGTTGAAATGCTCACTTCCCGATGATTTTCTCTTCTCTAGAAAAATGCTTTTTCCAACTTTTCTGTTTTGTTTTAAAGCTGAAATTAAATCAAAGGATTCTAGCGTACGTTGAATTGTTTCATCTTCCGCATGTTCATCGCTTTCAATTTTATAGGCCTCTATACTTCTATTAAAGCTAATTTCAATACCCCAAATAGAATCAATTTCTTTCAAATCCCTTTGCAAGGTTCGCTTGCTAATTTCGAGTTGGTAGCCAATTTGGTCTTGATTGTTGATTAAGTAATTTAGAATATCATCATAGGTACTCGGTCTTTTTCGAAGCAGTTCGATAATGAGTAAGTGACGTTTAATAAAATCTCGTTTTGCCATAAGTTCAGGTGTTCTTTAGTTACAATATCGGGTTAATATCACAACTTTGTCTTTAAATTATTTGAATACTTCTTTTTTATTAGGGAAACCTATTTTTTAGGTTCGTCCAAATGCAAATACACTTCTCCTAAATGATAGGTTTGAGTAGTATGAAGGAGTAGTTCATGTCCCATGGGTGTCATATCGATTTGAAGGCTGCTCCCAGAGAAGGTTTCATTTTCTAAATCCGATCGTCCGTTGTCCGATATAATTTGTTTTACTTTTTTGAGTTGTTTGTCATCAAGTTCAATAAATAAGAAGGCCATAGGTTTCTGTTTTTAAGATTCTTGTACAAATTTATAAAGCAATGACGACAAAACATGTCGTTATGTTATTTGTTTTAACGGACATGGTTTGTCTGGATTGAGGGATAGTTTTGTTTTTAATGATAAAAAGAAGTCGTATGAAATTAGCTATTATTGGAAGTCGCAGTTTTGAAGATTATGGGTTTGCTGTTGCTCACATTCAACAGTTCATGGCACAAGAAAAGGAAATACTTACCCATATTGTATCAGGGGGAGCAAAAGGAGCTGATCAGTTTGGGGCTCGTTTCGCTGAGCAAAATAAAGTTGAACTTTTACTTTTTAAACCCGATTGGAAACGATACGGTAAGCGAGCTGGTTTTATTCGCAATACTGACATCGTAGCCCATGCGGATTGTATTCTTGCTTTTTGGGATGGTCAATCTAAAGGCACGAAAGATTCCATTGATAAGGCTACTGCTTTGAATAAAAAAGTAGTTGTGGTGGATATTGCATAAAAAGGGAAAGTTAACACGAATAATAAAGGGCAAAGGCTTTTTTGGGGTTTACTCAAAAAAAAGAAGCCTTTGTCCTTTATTTATAGGAAGAGTAAAAGACTCATCCTACTTTCGAACTAAATTTTATAGGTATGCCTAGATATGTAGCAACGGTTATCCGAACTTTTACAAACGAACAAGTTTACTTGGAAAAGGGGATGCGAGTAGAGTTTGTCTCTTTTTCTCCGCCTTGGATGGATAATGGAAAAGTAGTGCAACAAGCCTTTATGCGGGTATATGGTATTGACTTTTCAAAGGGGGGCGGATGTAGTCCTGCTTTTATTGAAGTGGTAGAAATAAAATAGTTTTTTTTGACTTGCGCATTTTGACAGACAACCCCATTATGTTTGCTCTGTCACTGTAATACAAAAAAATGGATAACGTTAGAGTAATTATTAGCGCTATCCATTTTTAATTTTATGGATTTTTATCCATTGAACTTTTTAATTATTTGGAGCTTCATTTTAAAATATTGGTGTTCTGAAATCCCTAATCTATTTGCTAATCGAAGTAATATTCTCTCTTCTCTATCTGTGATTTCTCCATCTTCTAACATAAATTCTATTTCATCTAATAGTTCTTTTTCTTCAGCAGAGTAATTGTTTAGTGATTTTGTAAGTTCTAAAGCACGTGATTCAGTTATATTTAAGCGTTGGCGAAGTCTGTCTAAAATTCTAAGATCCCTTTCGGAAAACTCACCATCTGCTGCTAAAAAAATATATTCTTCTATATATTCATTTTCATTAGTTGAAACGGATAAAGCTGACGTATTGTTAGGTGAATTTAATATAATTTCTTTATCATCGAATTGTTCAATAGGTTTAAACTGCACGTTTACTTTCCATTCTGTTGAAGTACTGTTTTTTATTTCTAAATCAATATCTTTTTTTACGTTCACATTAGCTTGAGCTAAAAATAGTTTTAAATCTATTTTTAAATCATTAATTTCATTTGTATTAAGAATCTGATTTTGACTGGAAGACATGAATTCATTATGTTCTAATAAACTCCCCTCTAATCGTTGTTTTATCAAACGCTGCCAACTAGCCTCATTTGATAACCAGGTTAAATCATTTGGGACGTAAGGGTATTTGATAGGGTTGAACGTTTGGTTTTTTCCTATTCTCAAACTAATTTGACTTTCAGAGGATTCTTTTTGAGTATTTTTATTATCTACTTCTATACCATGTTTTAGTCCCGATAAACCTACATTGACATCGATTTGTCTATTGGAGTTGTTACTGTTACTATCACTATTAATATTTTCAATGGTTATTGATGTGGCTCCTAAACACTGTAATAGATAACAAAACTCATTGATTCGATCAATTAATAGTTCATTGTCATAATGTTGTATGGGAATGTATAAATTTTTATTAAATGGATGACCTATATAGGTCTCATTGTTTATAGGATGGTGTGCAGGAAAAGAAATAGCAGGTAGTTTATTACTTTGTAATACCGTTAATGTATCGGATTTAAATTTTTCATCCGTGTTAGAAATATAAATTACTTTTCGATCTTTATATGGCAATTGATTGAAGCTGTCTAAATATTTGTTGTATAATTGATTGGAGCGTTCTTCACTATAATACCCTGTACTTTCTTTATCTTCAAAATTTTTTAATCCTTCGTTAAAAAGTTGTAAAGCTTCATAATAATTACCTGTTTTCTCAATTAATGTTGATTTGAGCATTTTTGCTCTATCTACCCAATAGTTTATTTCTTGTTCTTTAGCTGTTTTTATTAACTCGTTTAGAGTTTCAATGGCTATAGTATCTTTGTCTAGCTTCCCAAGAACAAAGGCATAGTCGTATTGAAAAAATAAATAGTTTTTTAAGAAATCGTATTCTTCTAAAATGGTATATGCTTTATGATAATCTTTAGCATCAAGTGCTTCATTTATTTCCGCTTGGTAATCTTCAACTGACTTTTCAAAATCAAGATCAATATTGTCAATAGATTCTTTTATTTTTTGAAAGAAAGGTTCAATAGGATCATAATACGCGAAACATATTAAGCCAAAATATTTAGATCCTATTCCAATATATTCACAATTATCGTGGCGTTCTTGCCAAATTTTTTTGTTGTAGGAATCAGTTGTGTTAGCGATTTTATTTTTCCAATATTCTTTTTCATTAGCGATGTGTTCTTTGGTGTAAAAAAAGTAAATGGCATCACTTTTAATTTCTATACTATCTATATCGGCATAATAAATGTACTTTTTCCATTCATCTTCTTTTCCAGATCCATGTTTGTATTCTTCTTTGCAAAAGGACACTCGATTGTCTAGAAAAACGGTAGAATAAGTATAAGTGCGATCTGCGGTCCAAAAGTCGCCTGCTACAAACTGTTCATTGTAAAATAAAATTAATATATCTTCCTCATCACTTAGTTCATGTAGTTTTCTACACTCTATGTTATCAGTTTTGGATAAATTAAAATTTTGAAACGTCATAAATTGGGAGTTTTCAAAATTGGTTGATTTCTCCATAGAGTCATAAAAATGAGTATCTATAATTACCTGCTTGATTAAATCTTTCATTTTTTAAAAAAATTTTGCTATCCTTGTTTTACATTATCTCTTTTCTACAAACTTAATAGCTAGTATAATCAAGAGATGTCAGTGTTTCTTATGCTTTTCCTATTTCTAGATAAAAGTATTTATAAAGAATAAAGAAGTGATTTTTTTTTTGTTGAACTCCCTGTTTTATTTAGTGAAGAGTTTTTTTTAAAGCATATACTACTAGAAATATTAAATTTTTCGTTTAAATATCTCTATTCATATACTCCTCCAACACCTGTTTCAACTTATCCAAATAACAAGTTCTTGATTTAGCCCTTGTTTTCATCCGATGAAAAGCATGATGAATATCTCCTAAAGGAATCTGAAATAGTTCTTGAAAAACAGTAGCTATTTTTCTGATTTCTATTTTACCATTCCCAATAGAACCAGTTACATAAAGCGCATAGATAAGCTCAATAAGTGCATTTTGAGATTCAGACCAAAGTAAAGTAGAGGGCTTTACAATGTTTGATTTACCAGGATAAATCGTTTGCTTTTCTATAAAATCCAATTGATCTTTTAGATAGCTGTAGAACATATTATCAGCTATTATTTTAGCCACTTTAATATCATAATAGGTTGAGAATTCTAAATCGATTTTAAAAGCTACACTGCTTAAACCTTCTTTTAGATCAATGTTTCCCCTTCTAAAATAAAGATGGTCCTTGTCTGTTCGATTGTTTATGTAGTATCTATAAAAATTGGATTTACTAATGTACTTTTTGTTGTGATTTTTAAGCTGAACAAGCTTTTTAGAAAAGAACTTTTTGTCTAGGTGCATTTGTCTGTTAAGACTTGATTCTAATCGGTAGATTTTATTGTAATAGATTAGTTTACCAAGAATAGTGGGTTTCACCACTTTAAAAAAATAGATTTCTTCTTCAATGGGTAAGGTTGAACTAAGCAGATATGCGCTTAACTGATGTAAAATAAGCTGAAGGTTGTTTATAATTTGAATGATGTCTTCTGAAGGTAAAAGTAGATTTAAAGATTCTTCCTGAGTTTGAATGCTTGTAAGCAGGCTATTAAAGTAAGTTTGGTGCTTCATAATACTTGTATTTTTATTTGGTTATTATTTTGCACGATTTTCAAAAAAGGAAGTAAAACAAGGTAGAGGGGAAAGTACGTACTAGTCAATACGTATTATTACGTTTTAATGCTGCGGAAATTACGTATTGCGAATTTTGTTATTAATTCAGAGATTTATTTCATAATTTTAACATGTAGTATTATGAGTATCAGCAGTCAAAGTGGAAAGGTAATTACCTTAGAACAAGCAATAGAGTATACGCATACCTATCAAAGCGAGCACCCAGAAAAGACTAAATCCTTTTTTGTGGGACTAGATAAATTAAATCTGATATTATCACAAAACGATTGTATTGGTCTTCGAATTTATTTAGGTGAGGATCCAGATAGCTCACAAGCCAATATGGTTTTAGTGGGAGTGGATAGTAATCAAGAAGACTTAACTAAGGGGACTCTTTTAGAGGAACTCGTTCCATGTCCTAGAATCTGCCCCAAAAAAAGTGAATTAATAAAAAGAGAGTGATTTATCAAGTTCTAGTCTATATCGCCCTTACCCTTGGGTTGATTCCTTTAATCCTAGGTTTGTTTTGTAAAGACAGAGTTTTTACAAAACAATATCGGGGGTATTTACCGTTAATTGGACTTATGGCTTTGGCAAGTGGATATGAACTTGTTTGTAGTTATTTTCTAAAAATTAATAACGATTATTGGTTTCAAATTTATACACTGTTTGAGTTTTTAGTTATCTTTTACTTTTTTAAATTCATATTTAATCAAAGACTTAGTAGGTATTTAGTTGTCTATCTAAGTCTTTTTTTATTGGTGTATTTATATACCTTTTGGTTTGTATTTCCTGTTGATGTATTAAAAAGTAAATCAATTGGCAAGATAGGGGTGAGTGTGTTGGTTTTTGCTGGAACTTTTTATTGGCTAGGCCAATTGTTTAGCCGTCGTAGTGTTGTAAGGCTTTATAATACCCCTGCATTTTATTTTATTGTTGGGCTTTTTATGTATTACCTCAATACAATTTTCTTTTTTGTTTTAGTGCCACATGTTTATAGTTTGAATCTGTATTTATATGATTATTGGATTGTAAATGTGATCGCTACTTTGTTTTTTCGAATAATGATAATTCTAGGAGTATGGAAAATGATTTAACCTTGATGTTTTGGCTTGGTACTGCTATGACACTTTGCCTTTTTAGTTTAGTACTAGTTTTGATCTATATCTATCAAAAAGGAATGATACGTCAATTAGAGCAGCAGCAAAACGTAAGAATTCAGATTGAGCATCATCAGATGCGAGCTTTGTCTCAAGAGATACACGATGGAATCTGTAGTGATCTAGCAGCTGTATTAAAATACATGGAGCATCTAGACAGTAAGCAGGACAAAAATAAAGAGGAGTATTTAATCACTTCTTTGAAAGAAGCAGTTCAAAGTAGCTATCAAAATGCCCTTAATCTATGTTACAATCTATATCCTTCCGATATAGAAGAGTATAGAATTGTTGATATAATAAAACAATATGTTGGCAGAATTCAGAAAGTTGGTTTGATTCAAATTGATTTCACCACTAATAAACAGACGTTTGTTTTATCCAATACCCAAAAGATTGAACTCTATCGAAGTCTGCAGGAAATTGTCCAGAACATCTTAAAACACAGCAAAGCAACTAAGGTAACAATCGGGGCGTATTGGAATATAAATCACTTGTTTTTAAAGATAAAAGACGATGGAATTGCCTATGACTTTATGGCTTTGAGCAAGGAGAAAAAAGGGATAGGACTTGTAAATATCTTAACTCGAACACAACACATAAAGGCCATGTTTACTCACAAGAGTAAACAAGGGAAAAATGATATAAGTATTAAAATAGACAGATTATGAGTATTCGCATAGCCATAGCTGATGATCATGTAATGTATAGGGGAGGTTTTGCCTTATCACTGGATGCTATAAAAAATGTAGAATTAGTTGTAAGTGTATCTAACGGGCTGGAGCTTTTAGAGCATTTAAAAACACAAGAAGTAGATGTTGTTTTTTTGGATATCAGTATGCCTGTAATGGATGGGTTTACAACGGCAAAAGAGCTTAATTTACAATATCCACACATAAAGATTATCATTTTAAGTAGTTACACTAATATTGGACATATCAAGCGTATGATTGCTTGTAATGTATCGGGATACGTTTCCAAGGTAGCCAATACAGCTACTATAAAAAAAGCAATAAAAGTGGTGTGCAAAAAAGGCTATTATTACGATAAAGAAGTATATCACAAAATTCAAGAAAATCTAAATAATATTAGCCAAGGGACGACTTATTTCACTGAAAGAGAGCTGAGTATTATAAAGCTTTTTGCCTTACAATACAGCGCAAAACAAATTGCAGATACTTTGTGTTGTAGTACAAGAACAGTAGAGAAACACAAAGAAGCATTACTTGAAAAAACGAAAAGTTTTAGTTTTATAGGTGTTCTTATGTATGCCTTATCTAATGGATATCTTCTTCTGGAAGACATTGAATGATTTTATAGTAAAAATACGTATTGATTTGAATTATAGTGAATTGTAGTTTTGATTATCCCAAAATGCAACGACTATGAAAGCCAAATACGTCCTTATAATATCCTACTTCTATATTTTACTTTTTGTATATGCAGCCATAAGTAAGCTCATTACCTTTGAAGCCTTCCAGGTTCAACTAACACAGTCCCCACTGCTTAGCGCTTACGCCAATATCATTGCTTATTTAGTGCTAGGAGCCGAACTATTATTTGCTTTACTGCTTTGTACTAAAACAACAAGACTTTTAGGGCTTTATCTTAGTTATGGGCTTATGGTTGCATTTACCCTCTATATTTATTTGATATTAAACTACAGCGATTTCATCCCTTGTTCTTGTGGTGGAATACTTGAAAAAATGGGATGGACTGAGCATCTTTGGTTTAATATCATTGTAAGTCTACTGGCCTTAGTTGCTTTATTTTTTCATGATCAGAAAAGAAAACGATTTTATCTTGTATCAATCCTCATAACAATAGCTAATAGTTTACTTGTTATTCTACTTTTTCTCTCTTCTGAACATATTATAAAAAAAGAGAATCCTTTTATTAGGAGGTATTTGCCTCACGGCGTGGTAGAGGATGATACCCTAGATTTAAGCGTAAATACTTTTTATTTCTCAGGCTATAATAAAAACAAAGTTTATTTAGGTAATAGTGTATCTCCCCTTATTTTTATAAGTGTTGATTCACTTCTAAATAGAGAAGATTTCACTATTCAAATTGACTCTACACAATTTGGATATCGATATTTACGATTAAAGACTGATTATCCCAATTTCTATTTAGCAGATGGTTCAATTCCAATTGTCTATAAAGGGATGCTTAATTCCAATGAAAAGACCAAGACTACAGAAATATTCAGTTTTAGAGAAGCCTATTTTACCGATTATATCCCTTTAGATTCAACCTCTATTGCCATTAAAAGTCAAAGTAGTGAAGACTACAATAATATTTTAGGACTAATTAATACTAAGACTACTCCAAGAGTTTTTTTAAATTCAACTTTGCTAGAGAGTGATTCTGATGGAGTATTTGATAGCGATGGTATTTTTAGCTTTAGTAAAGAACACAAGACGTTGCTCTATACTTATTTTTATAAGAATAAATACATTTTGGTTAGTGAAACTTTGGATTTAATTAGTCAACGGCACACTATAGATACAACTAAAGCTGTAACTATAACTTCTTCTAAACTAAGTACAGGAGAAAACAAAATGACAACACCTATAAGCGCTATAAACAAAAAAGTAGTGGTTAAAAACAATCTCTTGTTTATTGTATCAAATTCTCTTGGACAAAACGAGTCCAAAGCTATCTGGAAACAAGCTAGTATTGTTGATATCTACGACTTTAAAAAAGACAATTATATAGCTAGTTTTTATATCTATCACCTAGGGGATAGCAAGCTTACTGATTTAATTGTCACAGACCATTATCTCTATGGTTTATTTGATCAAAAGCTTGTCCGTTATCGAATGGCCAAATCACTAACAGATAAGTTTGAGTAAAGTTTGGCTTCACTTTAAAAAATAAGCTATCAACCAATAAATTTTAGTAAGATGAAAAAGTTTTTTAAAACAGCAGTAATGCCAATTGCAGTATTTGTACTAGCTATTGGTGCAGCATTTGCAACTAATGCGATGAAAAACACATTAGCCGTAGTGCCAGGATATCAAAAGATTGATTCTAAGGGGCTTGTGTGTGAACAAAAAGATATGTGTGACACTCAAGGAGTAGAATTATGTACATGGTTTGATGGAAGCACAAATCATCCATTATATGGTAAAACGGTTGACCCTATTTCAGGGCAAACTGTATGTACATTACAATTGCGTAGAATACAAAAACCTTGATATAGGTAGGTTCAAAGAAGATGAGGGTGTCTAAATAGACGCCCTCATTTAATTTTTCAAATGTAATCTTAAGAATAGATTTAGTTTATAATTAATCTTTCTTCTTCGAAAGTAGTATAATATTTAATCCAACGTGTTTCCTTTGTATTTTTATTCTTTAAATAATAATCAAACCAGTTCATTATTCTTTTTGTAAGATCGGTTTGGTTTTCTTTTTTTAGAAGACCGTGTCCTTCATTTTTATAAAATAGGGCTATGTGAGGTACATTATATCTTAGCATTGCAATGAAGAATTCTTTTTGTTGTTCCCAGTGAATATTTTCATCCTTTTTACCTGTATAAGTAAGTAGGGGAGTTGTGATTTTATCTGCATATAGGATAGGAGAGTTTGAAAGAAATACTTCCTTATCTTGTTTAAAGGTTTTAGGCATCCTATATTGACCATTTTCAAATTGAAAAAAGAAAGGAGAAACAAAGTCTTCATTGTACGAGAAATAAGATTTCACAAGGTCGACATTACCAGATCCACTTACTGCTGCTTTAAATAAATTTGTTTGAGTTATAATAAAATTTGTCTCATATCCACCATGAGAAAAGCCAAATAAACCTAATTTTTCTTTGTCAATTGACTTTTCTTTCTCAAGTACTGTTTTTATACTTTCTTCTACACAATGCAGAGCTGATAATCCAGTTCCTTGCTCGATATCAATAATATCAGGAAAAAAGACAAAATAATTGTTTTCTTGAAAAAGTGTTGTGTTAAAACCATCATCATTCAAATTAGTAGGATAATTGAATTCTGTCTTACGGTGAAGTTGTATTGAGTAGATACGTGTAATCATAGGATACTTTTGGTTTGGATGATAGTTTTTTGGATAAAACAAAACGCCTTTTAAATTATTACCATATTGGTCCATGTAGGAAACTATTTTCTGTTTTTTCCAATTATAAAGTGATTGTGGCATTGTGTTTTTTGTAAGTAGATTAGTTTTTCTGTTTTGATAAATATAAACTGTTTTGGGTTTATTAAAGTTTTCTAGACAATAAGTAATTGTATTAAAATCACTACTGTACTTTACATCTGAAATTCGATCTTGCGTATTATCAATGATAGTGGTTTGCTTATTCTTATCAATCAATATAAGTGATTGAATCTGATCATTATTATTTAGTTTTTGAACTAGCAATATATCACTGTTATTTGAAATTGTTTGATGATGTAATTCACTGTTTGTATTAAAAAGGCCTTCAACAGTTGAATTTAGAATTCTATAATTGGTGTCTTTATCACTACCATCTAAAACTATTTTAAACTTTTTGTTTTTTGTATCGTATTGTATTAGATTAGAATTAGATTCAAAATAGAAAAACCTTTCATCTTTAGACCAAGTTCTCAGTTTAGATACTTCTAACACATTGTTACGACTTTTTAGGTTATAACTGTTTTCAATGATTTTATTTTTTGTATTATAAAAATACATTTCATCCTTTTTAATATATACAAAATAAGTTCCTCTTGGGGATAAGCTTGTTGTGTTAAAAGGAGATACTTGTTGTTTTGTAATGATAGTTAATGTATCATTTTGAAGGTCATAAAGACTTATGTCACGAGGTCTTGAAGACCATTGATGGGTGTAATCAAGATATTGATTAGAATCAAAAACCAGTAGTGTTTTCTCATTGATAGGAACAGCATCATGATCGTTTAATTTTTCGGGATGGCTAACCTTTTTATTATAGTAATCAAAAATAACAAAACCATTTGTTTTTAATTCATTAATATTGGCTTTGGAATTAGCAAGTACATTTCCTAAATATCGGTCGTTTGTACTCCAAATTTCAAGTTCTTGTGCATCGTAAGGAAGTTGACCAATAGAGTATAATTGAGTCATTTTAAAGCTACTACCACTTATAGCCTCTAAATCATTAAAATGGGTATCATCACCTAAAATTTGTTTTTCACCTTTATTATTGTTGTAATTAAAAAAAGTTAAATAGGGAAATTTATTATCACTCATTGTTGTTGGAAAAAGAAATACCACAGGATGTTTTTTACTCCAAATCGCATGTCTGATAGGGTGAGTTATTTCACGATTCCTACTTTTTTTTAAATTAGACAGATTGATTAGTTCAATTCCTTTTTCAAAATTGCTGTATTGAATAAGAAGAATTTTTTGATTATCACTTATGCTCGTAAAAGCAATGAGGTCTTTAGAACAGCTCCAAATTTCTTCTATTTTGGTTTGATTGACTTTGATTAATTTATAGGCATCAGTACTTAAATCAAGATAAAAAATAAGTCCGTATTCTTGAATGATTACAGGTTTATCTATAGTAGAAATAATATGCGTTTTTAAGGTACTACCATCAAATATTTCGAGTTCTTTTTTGTTACGATTATAACTTGTTAAAGAGTTGTCTTTAAATTTCTCATATAGGAAATTGGTTTGTTTACCGAGGATTTGTTTGCCATGATTATAAATAAATATACTATCTCTATTAGAATCGAATTTACAGTATTTACGTACAACAGCTAACTTACCACTATTAGAGAGGACTTCATTTCTAAGCTCACTATACTTTAGACTATCAGTACTTATTTGTGCCTTTAATGATAAAGTACCTAATAAAAAGAGTATAAGGTGATAGATAAAACAGATTCTAGTATTCATTTTGTGGATTTAGATTAGGATTGATAAGTAGTTCTTTTTCTGGATAGGGTAGTAAAGCATGTTTATCTTGCCAATTGGGTTTTGAACTTTTTAAAAGTGATAGTTTATTATTTCTTTTTAAATCAAAGAAACGTCTCGCATGCTCTAAGAAAAATTCCTTTTTACTTTCTTCTAGCATGGCTAGTAGCGTCTCTTCATTGCTTAAACTATTTGGTAAATTAGCTAACCCAGCTCTTTGTCTAATCTTGTTAAGATAAGCAATAGCCTCCTTTTCTCTGTTTTGATAAATAAGGGCTTCAGATAATATAAAGTAAGCCTCTTCTACTCTAAAAAGAACTGAACATTCATCTGTATTATTGATGTTATTTTTATACTTGTAATTGAAGCTTGTTGTTCCGTTATTAGAGTATTCTTTAATCCAAGAAAGTTTTCTAAGATCATTACTTTCAAATGAAGTAAGTAAAGAACTACTAAGTTTATAAAGCCAATCATCTACTAGCATGATATAGTTACTTGCTTCATAAGTTGCTGAGGTTGGATTATTATTACTTAACTGCCATAGCGTGCTTTTAGCTGTATTTTTAAAAACTAAGGATAAATCCGTCTCTAAACTGTATAAAGGATTATCTATGACACGTCTTGCATAGATTTCGGCTTTATCGTATTTTTTTTGAAGTAAATAGTTTTTAGCTAAAATAAGTTCAGCCACCGCTTTATTAAGGTAGTATTTATTAGAAGATCTATCATTATAAGTAAGAGTTTCTAAAGTGATAAGTAAATCTTTTTCCAAGTTGTTTAATACCTCTATAGGGACTATTTTTTTTATTGTAGTATTATACTTATAATCTGTAGAGGTTGTATAAGGGATTTCCCCGAAGAGTTGTGTTAATGCTTGATAGTACATTGCTCTTATGACGTATCCCTCAGCTAGAAGTTCCTTTTTTTCTTCTTCTGAAATTCCATTTGATATTGTTACACCATTTATAAAAGAGTTTATAGCATAAATATGGGCATAAGAAGTATTCCAGAAGGTTGCAAGTACAAGCCTTGTGGGATCTATATTGTTGTTGTAGAGTAGAGCACTATCATATGTTGGAGGTATTGATATAGGTTCTAACTCGTCTGTATATAAACCTAATTCAGAACCAATACCTTGACTATTTCCACTATAAATAGAAGTTTCTCTAAGATTTATATACAAATTAGTTAAAGCAGCAGTTGCACTTCGTTTATCTTTAAACAAATTCTCTGTACTGATTTGATCTGTTGGTAAGTCTATTTCAATCATTTTCTCACAAGACTGAAATATTTGTATGCTTATTAGCAATATGAATGTATATCGTAGTTGTTTCATAACTGTTTCAATTTAAAAAGTTAATTGTACACCAAAGGCGTATGTTTTAAGTGGAGGAAGATAACCATAGGCGGTAAACTCTGGATCTAGCCCATAATAGTTTGTGGTTGTCCAAAGGTTTTGTCCTTGAACGTATATTTTTAAAGATTCTATTTTTGGTAACTTTAAAACATAGGATAAAGAGATGTTTTTAAGTCTGATATAGGATGCATCTCCAATTACCATATTGCTATTTTTGTAAGTATTGAGTTGATTCATTATAGTAGAATTTACCCCTGTTGTAAATGCTCCATATTGACTATTTGGATTTGTAGGTGACCAGCTGTTAAGTACTTCTACAGGTTGATTGACAATAGAACCAGGTATAATTAAATTATAGTTGTAATTATAATTGGTTTGCTTTACAAATTGGAATAAAAAATCAAGACTAATATTTTTGTATATCAATGTATTTTGAATTCCACCATGATAATCAAGTTTTCTTTCTTTTATGTTTTGTCTATCATCAGCTGCTGTTATTTTTCCATCGTTATTGTAGTCTGTAAATGTATAGTACCCCGTTAATGGATCAATTCCTTCAAAATTGTATAATCGATTAACACTTGTACTTTTTCCTATAATGAACTGATTTGCATAAGTAGAACTCTCTAGGTTAGGGAAAGAAAGCAATGTGTTTTTGGGAAAAGAAATATTGAAGTTAGTTCTCCAAGTAAAATTTTTTGTTTTAATGTTTTCAGCGTTTAAACTAAACTCCCAACCTTTATTTTCAATTGTTGCCTTAAGATTATCTTGTATAAATGGAAATCCTGTAGTACCAGGCAGAGGAATTCCAACAAGTTGATTAGATGATGTATTTCTATACCAAGCAAGCTCAAATTGTAGTCTATCATTAAACAAAGCAACCTCTAGAGCTGTTTCCAACTTTTTAGTTTTTTCCCAACTAAAATTAGAATTATAAAGTCTTGAAGGACTAAGTCCAGTGAGATCATCATACTTGTTGATATTAAGTTCATAAGTGTCTAGATACTGATAATCCCCAATATTATCATTACCTGATGTTCCATAACTCGCTCGAAGTTTTCCAAAACTAAGCCATGAAGAGTCATTAATTAACTGTTCTTTTGAAAATACCCATGCCACACCTATTGCACCAAAATTTCCAAATTTATTATTGTTTCCAAATCGAGATGAACCGTCACGTCTAGCTGTAAGATTAAGCAAATACTTACTATTATAGTTTAGGTTTAACCTTCCAAAAACAGCGACATATTTGTATTCTAAATTTGATGATTGTGCAATTCCTTTAGCTTTAGCAGCACCAATATTTGAGATAAAATCATTAGTTTGAAAACCATATCCTACTAAATGCAAAGCACTAGTATTACTTTGTTGATATGTCATCCCAACAAGAGTGTTTACTGTTAATTTATCTTTGCTAAATGAGTAATTAATTTGAGGTTCAACTATATAGGACTTTTCATCTCTAAAAGTGTTTTCCGCAGTAGATTCCTCTGAAGTATAATTTCTCTTAGGATTATATATTGTATGAGGAGTAAGTCTTTTTTCCTGAGTATTAGTTCTATTGTAACCAGCATTTAGTTTTAAAAATGTATTTTTAAATAGTTCATAATTTAAATCAATATTTAAAACAAGGTTACTATTATCATTCTCATAGGTTTCAAACATTGATGATATAGGATTTGTATCTCCTGCAAAACTCCAATTTAAACTACCATCAGAATTATATAAGCTTGGTGCATTGGGTGAAAGCGTAAGTGCCTTAGTAGTTAGGTCTTCTGCTATAAGATTATTGCTTTGTAAAGCATAGTTAGTTGATGAATTGAGTTGAAATCTACTATCTTTACTTTTGTGATTTACATTGATAAGAAAAGCATTTCTTTTAAACCCTTTATCCGTTGGAAATACTGTGGTCTGGGTTGCTTGACCTACAGAACCAGAAAAGTGGGTTGTTTCACTTCCTCCATTTATTCCTAGTTGTATGTTTTGACTAAGTGCAGTTCCTCCAATAAGTTCTTTTTGCCAATCGGTGTATCGATTCCTATCCCAAATACCATTCATGTCATAGGCATTTGCCGGATAGGTTGTAATTTTATCGTTTTTAAAAGCTTCATCTCTCATTTTGTTAAACTGCTTAGTATTTAAGAGCTTCATTTTATTTGCAACTTTGCTAAACGATGTAGAAGAGGAGAGTGTAAAAGAAAGCTGTTCTGATTTATTTTTCTTAGTTGTTATAAGAACTACTCCATTTGCACCTCGCGAACCATAAATAGCTGTAGCATCAGCATCTTTTAATATTTCGATACTTTCTATATCCGTTGGATTTATAGCGTTTAGAATATTAGTTTCACTCATGGGAAGAATAGTTGTAGACAATGTTGAATTTGGAAGGTTACTAGTTGGAATCACTACTCCATCAATAACATAGAGTGGTGTATTACCATTTAGAGCACTGTTTTGATAATTGCGAAGACTATTTCGACCCCGAATCTGTATATCAAATCCTCCGCCAGCAACCCCCGTGTTTTGAGTAATACTAACACCAGCCATTCTACCTTGAATGGCTTGAAGTGGATTCAAAACCGGCTGAAACTCGATATCCTTTGCAGTCACTCTTGCAATGCTTCCCGTGCGCTCTCGATCCTTTACCGTATAGTATCCAGCGTTAACTACAATTTCTTCAAGGGTAGTATTATCCTCAAGTAGTTCAATATTTAAAACGGACCCCATACTACTTGAGTACACCATGGATCGCTCTTTGTAGCCGAGCATTGAAAACGTAATCCGATCTCCAACAGCTATATCAATCGTATATTTTCCATCAAGATCAGTAGCTACAGTTTTGTTTCCAACAGATACAATTACTCCACCAAGAACACCTTGAGCGTCCTTTACGGTTCCTGAGAGTTTTATAATTCTTTCTTGCTGCTTATCTTGCAATAGGTAAGAAGCACTAAAAAGCAAATGATTATCATTTGATACGGCATAAGTTGGATAGCTAATTAAAAAGCCAACAAGCATAGCTATCCTATAACCACAAGTGGTCAATATTTGAGTTTTCATAATTTTATAATTGATTTTGATACAACAAGCCTTTAAATCATCAAGATTCATATTGCCGTAGTACTTTGATCGGCCAGTTGTACCAAAAGGTTAGTTAATGGATAATTTGTAATAGATAATAAAAAACTATCTCCTTCACTCTAAGCACGTCTCCCAAAATGCAAAAGAGCAAGGAGATAGCCATGGACTTTTAGCATGGCTCAAAACTCCCTTTAAGCCACACAATTTTTTGTGAGTTTTTGTGCTTACCACTGGCTGACGTCTACATTATAACCAACCTAGATACACCAAGATAGTAAGCGGTTTTTTCCATAATAAAATAGTTTTAAGTGTGATTAATAATTAATAATAGAACAGTAGGAAAGTCTTATTTCATAGCATTTTTCCCTTACTAACTAATTAATTAATTAATTAATATTGCCTTATAACCGAATGGATGAACGAATTATATAGATGTGAATTAAAAGGCAATAGATATCCTGTACGCATCCAAAAACTGTTTTTGGACCTAGCGTAAAAAGTGTATTATGCTAACTAAATAGATAATAGGGTAGCTATCCAACATTAAACAAGTCATGCTAGATACAACTACAACAATGTGATTTAGTTAAACTAAAATTTAATCATAGGCTAAATGTGAGTTTAGTTACTAATTTGTTGTTTTAATAAAATGTAATAATTGATAAATTCTCGAATAGAACATTCGATAAGTCCATTAAGGATAGATAAGGTATTGCAAGCATTCATAAAATAACGAACACTAAACAAATCCACCTTTGTTTTAAAACCTCTATATACCAAATTGGGAGACGGTATTGATTAGAAGTCTGTAGTATTTTAAATATAAAGCGAAACTTAAAAATTTCAATAAAGTGAGAAGTAAATGACAAACCTATATAAAAAAGTTGGCATGGGTACTCACATTATTCGCATTAGAGGTACTGGCATACCATGCAACGAATAAGTGAGCCCATGCCTAGGTCATGGGCTAAGATACTTATTTTCTCGTTGCTAAAATGAAAAGTGCCAGTTTTCTAATGCGAGAAATAAATAAGCTTTAGCTTATATTTTATATGTCATTAAGACTTTGTTTATATCTGTTTCTGAATTAGATATAAAGCAAATATAGTAAAAAAACTAATGGAACGATATATCGTTCCATTAGTTTTTTATATAAATGAGAATTTTATAAAAAAGTTAAAGAGATGACAGAAAAAGAAAAGCTTGGTGAAGGAATTAGGAGAATTAGAGAGACAGTAAAAAGCTCAGATTACAATAAAGACTATATTTCTCAACAAGAGTTAGCAGATAAAAGCATAGATCTTACAAAAAATTATATTGGATTATTAGAGCGAGGGGTATCGAATCCTACATTGGACAAATTAATAATTTTAGCAAAAGGATTGGAAATGGAAAAAGTAACTATATTCAATGTCGAAATTGATGTAAACAAATATATTTCAGAATGGCAAGCTGCTAAAGAAGAAGTAAATGAATAATAATATTTATTAAAAAAAAGACTAAACATTTATATTTAGTTAGTTTCTATTTTTGAAGCTTTATCACTCATCTCTATCCTTTGCTTTTTATCTTCAATTCTTTCTTTTTCCAAAGAATGAAGATAAAATAAAAACAGACTAAAAAGAATTAATGCGTAAGCAAGCCATTTACCAATACGTTCTATAAACCGTATGAATAAAGAAGCTTCAAAGCTTGAGAAGCCTTCTAAACCTGCTACATTTCGACGATAAAATCTTCTTCTATTTATCCAATAAATCAGTCCGATTCCTGAGAGTAAAGACAAAATTCCTAGTATTAAAAAAATATACATATTATGTTGTTTAAGAAATATGATAATCTAGTAATCCTCTAAGTTATAAAATTTACATACTAATCGTGATTTATTTGTAATAAATGATAAAATAGAGTAATTGAAAAAATCTCGAATAGAATATTTAATAAACCCATTATAGATAGATAAGGCATTGTAAGTATTTAGCTAATAGACGAACACAATAAATCCTCCTTTATTTTGAAACTCTTTGTTGTCTACTGAGAGACTGTACAGATAGAGGTTTGTAGTATTTCAAAGCAAGGTGAAGCATATTCATTTCAATGAATTAAAATGCTATAATTCTCTTGAATAACTCAGTACCAAGTGCAGAATTATCTCAATTCGTCACCTTAAACTAAAATAAAAACATGTTTGACATTTCTACCTTTGGAAAGTCTTAATAAAGTTTTTACTTTTAGACTGCGAATCTTTTAAAGAAAAAAACAATCTTAACACAAAAAAATAATGTTTTTAAGTTAAGTAGATGCTAAAGATTCTGCTAGTTTATTTGATTAAGTTATTATTAAAATTGTAATTCTTCTTTCGGAATATTACGCAATTGAGAGGTGTAATGTACTTAAAGAAATTAAGGACAGACAGATTTGAGACAAAATGATATATTAAAATACTGGAGAGATGTAGAGATATTTGATCTTCCTAGCTTTAATAAAGATTCCATACCATTACAAAATGGTGATTTACCTTGGTTAAAAGCTAAAAGAGAGCCTAAAAAGAATTATCAATGGAGATACACTTTGTTTTTTGGAAAGATAGATAATAGTCTTATTATTGATCAGTTAAATACCTTGCTTAAGACAGAAAGCACTGATTGGGAAGAGCCAACAAAAGGATTTAGCTGTTTATCTGCTTTAATAATAAATCAACAAGGTTATATAGAACAAGATAGTTATGTATTAGCTAGTTATGTATTAGGCATAGATGCTCTTAAAAGAAATAAGGAGTTATCTACTATTTCTTTAGAGCTAACTAAAGTAAAGCAAGATTTTTTAGAAAGATACAATATATCAGAATCTCAGGTTGAACAAACCCATTTAAGCTCAAGAGATAAGGTAGTTCATTGGGATCATTTAAAAACAGAAATTGTTTATTTATCGAATTTAGCCCCTTGGTATGATGATGAGATTAAGGTTTTTGTATTAACTGAGGAAGTTTATAAAGATAGCGAACCTGTGGTTGGATTTTTAAATAGTTTTTATCTAGATGATTTAAATTATTTGATTAATTTAAAAACAAGTGATTTTAGTAGTTGTTTAAAGCAATATTTAACCTTGGAACCTAAAGTAGAGAGCCGATCTGATTTGATAGAGAATAAAGAAGTTCTTTTTGATTCTATTAGTCCCGCTTTATTAACTATGGGAAGATGGCCATCTAAAACGGAATACGGGCTTTATACAGCTCAAAGTGGCGCAGTCAATACTATCTTTTCCAACCTTGAGCATGAAGAGGGGATACAAGGGGTGAATGGACCTCCTGGAACGGGGAAAACAACATTACTATTAGACGTAATTGCTGAGGTTATTGTAAAAAGAGCTCAAGTTATATCTGAACTTGGTTCTACTAAGATTTTTGAACCAGGGTATACTAAAATTAAGAAAGAGACTGATTATGATTTATATACTTATGGACTCAATTCTAAACTTCAACAGAACTTTGGAATAGTTGTGGCAAGTAATAATAATGCTGCCGTAGAGAATATAAGTAAAGAACTACCTGCTAAGGCTAAGATTGATACTTGTGTATTTGAACATGCTAGTTATTTTTCTCAGTGCGCTACAGAACTAATTCAAGAACAAAGCTGGGGGGTTTTAGCTGCACCGCTTGGAAATAGTAGAAATAGGGTTAGATTTAGAGAAGCTTTTTGGAAATCAAACAAAGAAGAGGATTCTTTTGGTTTTGAGGCTTTGCTTTACAGTATATACAAGAATGATGATAAATCAGAGATATATTTACATGAGTTTGAAAAAGAAAACAAAAAGTTTAAACACCTAATACAATTATTTAAGGATTTTCAACGTGATTCAAGTTATTTTCACGAATTATTGCCAAAATACCTGAATAACGTAAAGTTAAAAGAGAAGTATTTAAGTCAATTAAAAAAACTTGAATATACGTTATCTTGTTTAGTACAAGAGAAAGATAATCTTTTAGACAAGAAAGTCAGGGCTGAAAAAAATGCAAATACAATTAAGACTAGTGTAGAGTTATTAATGGCTAGTAAACCTAGTTTTTTCTTTTTTCAAAAACTATTAAAAACGAAGAACTATAGATTATGGAAAATCCAGGCAGAGGAAATATTTAGTCAATTAAAAGAGATTAATAATCAGTTAAGGGATTTAGATAACTTGTTTAATATTTGTCAAGATAAAATAAAGGATATAAATTTTAAACAGAACGATATTAAGATACATCTTGTAAAATTGAAGGAGTTTTTTAATGATTATGACGAATTAAAAAAGACACTTAACCATGAGTATGAAATTGATACTAAAAATATTTTTGACAAAGTATTTTATAAAAAAAGCATAACAGATCTTCATCTTTTAAACCCTTATCATTCAAAAAAAATTGCTCAATTGAGAAGTGAAATATTTTTATCAGCCCTAAAGCTTCATGAAAATGCGATTCTTGCCAATGCAAAGAATATTAGAAATAATCTTAATGCTTATTTTCAAATGACGCAGGGAGTGATTAAAACGAATGATAGAATGACTCAAAATCTTTGGGATACCTTTTTTTTATGTGTACCAGTGATTTCTACAACTTTAGCCTCTGCAAGTAGATTATTTTCAAGTTTGAATAAACAACAAATAGGTTGGTTACTTTTAGATGAAGCGGGACAAGCGACACCACAATCTGCCGTAGGGTTAATGCATAGGTCTAAACGCTGTGTAATAGTAGGAGATCCCTTACAAGTTGAACCAGTAGTTACAATGCCAATAGCTCTTTTAAAGAGATTAAGACAAGAGTACCATATTCCAGTAGATTGGTCTTGTGCTAAGGTATCTGTACAGCAATTAGCTGATAGGGTTTCGAAACTTGGTACTTATATGAGAATAGGGGATTCTGATATAAATATATGGACAGGTTTCCCACTTAGAACCCATAGAAGATGTGATGATCCTATGTTTGCAATAGCGAATAAAATAGCTTATAGTGGCCAAATGGTTAAAGCAATAAATGAAAATTCAAAAGAAGAATTTCTAGGTGCATCGTGTTGGTTTAATATAAATAAGGAAGTTAGACTTGAGAACAAACATGTAATTGTTCGAGAAATAGATTTTTTACAAGAAAAAATTAATCAGTTGAGAAAATCTGGATTTAGGGAAGATATCTATGTTATCTCTCCATTTAAATCGATAGCAATGTATTGTGAGACAATTTTTAAATATGACAATAAGGTATATTGTGGGACAATACATAAGTTTCAGGGTAAAGAAGCAGATGTTGTTTTTTTAGTATTAGGGAGCAACCCAAAATCAACAGGTGCTAGAAACTGGGCAAGTGAGAAACCAAATATGCTAAACGTAGCTCTTACAAGAGCTAAAAAGCGATTTTATGTTATTGGAAATAAAAAATTATGGGCTACTTGTGATTATTTTAATGTAATGGCTAGTATTTTGAAATAATATGCAGTAATCAAAAGAGTTGATAATCTTTTGATTACTGTATTATAATTAACAATTGAAAAAAGCACTGCTTGACAAAACAGTGCTTTTTTAATTGCTTTTAATCACCTTTCTTATGTTTATGAGGCTTAAGTGAAGGTGTATTTCCAGGAGTATCTTTATTGTCTCTCTGACGTCTGTCAGGTTTACCTGTTGAAATAGCAATTCTTTTTGGTCCAGGTTTGATTCCCATATCCTAATAAGTTTAAAAAGAATTAATTACTGCTAATTTAGCTAAAAAATAGCTATTCTAAAATACTGTTTTGCTAATATTTATAGCAAAATAATTTGTTTTGATTTTAGATTTCATTACTAATTAATAATCCACCCATTGGCAGAGCTTGGCAGATTTATCTTGCCAAGCTTTGTTGTTTTGTAATGTTAGCTAACAAATTTAATTAACCCATTAAATTCTAACATTATGAATATAGATCGCACAGAATTCCTTTTATGGATGGAACGTATTATGACGCGCTTCGATCATTTGTCAGAACATATAAAAGACCTCCCTATAAAAACTCAAGCTATAGATGGAGAAGAGCTTTTAGACAGCCAAGATGTAATTGGATATTCCGTTTCGATTTGTGCCAGTGATTTCGGAGTACTTGTGCCAGTGATTTCGGTCAAACTGTGCCAGTGAT
>NZ_JBMVQX010000030.1:0-50860 GCF_050522745.1 Myroides sp. C15-4
GCCACATGGTGGGAGAGTATGTCGTCGCCCTTCTTTTGAAAGCCTGATTACGCAAGTAGTCAGGCTTTTTTTTTGGAGATTGGAGAAGGGAAATGGGAGAAGAGTAGAATCTGCTGATAAACAAATCACGCAATTAAAAGAACATCTTCTTTGTATTGAAAATTTTACGCATTTCCCTTCTCTCATTTCTCATTTCCCTTCTCCATCCAAACAAACCGCACAAATATAAAAAAGCCGTTTAAATCAATTTAAACGGCTTTTTTATATTTTATATCTCTACGGTAGTAATACTGTAGTTACTACTTCAACAGGGTCGCTAGGGTGTAATTTAGGTACAATAGCATGATAAGTTACGAATTTAGGTCGTCCACCCCAGTTTTGTAAGAAATCTACATGGAGGGTATATTGGTTGTATCGACTTCGTGTGTATACATATTTTATGTCAGCTGTATTGGATTCTACCCAAAATTGACCAATGATTAAATCAAAGTTTCTAAAGTCGATTTCAACATTACATCCTTGTACTAGCTTTCTGTAGTCGTACGGATTGTTGATGATGACGAATTGATTTTCGTGAAGACTTGGTACATACAAATTGTCTTTGGTATTAAAGCATCCGTATTGTTCTAAGTTTTCTGTGCGAATGAATACATCTTGTTCGTAATCATCGCTAAAGGAGCAACCTGCAAAGAGTAGAATTGATCCTAGAATTAAACTGTATTTTTTGATCATAGCTTTTTATTTTAATTGTTGGGGAATCGTACAAACGGGTATGGGCTTTATTTTGTGTTGGTTGATTCGATTTAATCGAGTGTATATGGTAAAAACATCACGTGCTCTTCCTTGAAAGTCTTCGATTGTTTTGCCTTGTTCTGCTGCTAGCATCGCTACTTCTAATTCATCATAGGTTGCTCCTAATTGATCTTCATCTGTTCGGTCATCACCAAATAAACCATCTGTTGGTTTGGCTTGAATGATGCTATCAGGCACGTTTAAAAACTCACCAATTAAGCGAACTTGTGATTTTAATAGATCGGCAATGGGACTGATGTCTACACCGCCATCTCCGTATTTCGTAAAGAATCCTACGCCGAAGTCTTCGATTTTATTTCCTGTTCCTACAACGAGGTAACGATGAATTCCCGCATAGTAGTAGAGGGTTGTCATGCGCAATCTTGCTCTTGTGTTGGCTAGGGTTAAGGCTACCAATTGTTCATCCTCTGTAGTGGGTACTTGCTGGGTAAAAAGATCAAATGTTGAAGTTAAATCTGCAAGTGTACTAGTCACATTGGGATAGGTGGCTTTTAAAAAAGCAAGGTGCTCTTGTGCTCGATCAACTTGGGATGCCGCTTGGTGAATGGGCATTTCTACACAAAGTAAGGGCAGCCCCGTTTGCGCACAGAGCGTTGATGTTACCGCTGAATCAATACCTCCCGATATTCCGATGGTAAAACCTTTGATTCCACTCATTACGGCATAGTTCTTCAGCCAATCAACAATGTGACGGGTTACTGCTTCGGTTTGAAAGTTTTGATTCATCATAGAAAAATTGTGATTGAATTGTGGTTCTTCTTTTTATATTTGTAACGATCAGAAAAATATTAAGTATACTATGTTCAAAATTAGTAAAATATCTTTATCCTGCTTGTTGGTTTCTAGTTTTTTTGTTTGGGGTTGTGGGGATTCTAAAACGAAGTTAGATCATGAAGTAGAACAAATTCCGATGGAAGTTACGGTAGTGCGCTTTGATCAGGAGTTTTATACTGGAAAAGACGAAGATTTTCAGCAGTTGAAAGCTAAATATCCCTATATGTTTCCTGCGGGAGTTGCGGATGCAGATTGGCTAGGAAAAAAACAAGACACTATTTTTAAGGAGTTATACGAAGAAGTAAACAAATCGTATGCCGATCTCAAATCGCTACCTGAAGAGTTAAAGCATTTATTCCAGTATATCAAATACTATTATCCAGAGGAATCAGACCACAAAAAGATTATAACGGTTCTATCGGAAGTTGATGTAGCAGCCAAAGCGATTTATGCTGATACGTTAGCCTTAGTTAGTTTAGATACGTATTTAGGTAAGGATCATCATTTTTATAAAAGTTTTCCGAATTATACCCATTTGACGTTTGAGTCTTCTCAGATTTTGCCTGATATGGCAGAGAGTTTTATTGTTCAAAAATTACCTAAAACAATGGATCGTACGTTTTTAGGCGCTATGATTCAGAAAGGTAAATTAGTGTTTGCAAAAGAATTATTGTTGCCTAAAGTGCCCAAAGAGAACTTAATGACTTATAGTAAAGAACAGTTGGATTGGTGTTTAGCGAATGAATCACAGGTTTGGCGTTACTTTATCGACAATCAATTGTTGTTTGATACGGATGTTAAATTAAGCGCTCGTTTTATTGATCCTGCACCTTTTAGCAAGTTTTATCTCGATATTGACGGCGAATCTCCAGGACGCGTAGGAGTTTGGTTGGGTTGGCAAATTGTTCGTTCATTTATGGAAAATAATAATGTAACTTTGCAGGAACTTTTTGCAATGAATGCGAAAGATATTTTCGAAAAATCAAAATATAAACCGAAGAAGTAATGAGTAAAAAGCACATTTCTGATATCAATATTAGAGTAGAATTAGATGAGAATCGCGTTCCAGATAAATTAACATGGACGGCTAAAGACGGCGGTGTTGATCGCGCAAAGTCTAAAGCGATGTTGTTATCTATTTGGGATCACGCAGCACAAGAAACCTTGCGTATTGATTTGTGGACTAAAGATATGCCAGTGGATGAGATGAAGAAGTTTTTTCATCAAACGTTGGTTGCTATGGCTGATACCTATGAACGCGCAACAGAAGACGAGAAAATGGCAGCAACAATGCGCGATTTCTGCGAGTATTTTGCAGAGAAAACAGAACTGTTAGACCAATAATAGAAAAGGGCAATTTTATCAGTAAAATCGCCCTTTTTATTTTTTATACTACCATGAGGTTGCAACCTCGAATATCAGCATGATCAAATCGCCCTAAAATTTCAAAGCTTCCGTCTTCGTATTTTTTACCTAGATCTTGTGTGGCAATGAAGGAACACGAATTGATATTGGCTAAATCAATCACATTGACTCCTCCTGCTTTTCCAAAGGTTTCAATACGTGTAAAAGGATCTTCTGGATCTCGAATAACAATATCCATCCACGTGGGACACTGAAAAATGCCATCGCCTAGGGAGTACGCCTGAGAAAGGAGTTCTGTCATGCCGTATTCGGAGTGGATTTTAGTTAGGCCGAACCCTTTACACAACAACTGGTGAAGCTCTTCGCGAATCATTTCCTTACGCTTTCCTTTCATCCCCCCTGTTTCCATAATAATGGTGTTGTTTAGCTCAAATTGATGTTGTTCAATGATGTCCAACAAAGCATAGGTTACGCCCAAAAGCAAAATATTTTTGCCTTGCTTGTCTAGTATTTCTAATTGGGTGATTAATTCGTCATAATTGTGTAAATAGAAACCACTTTCAGGGTGATTGGATTGCTTGATGAAATCATCTGCCATGTAAATAAGCGAAGATCCCTCTCGTTCTAGATAGGATGGCAATAGGGCTAAAACAACGTAATCTTCAATAGGACCATAGAAGTAAGAAAAGCCTTTTCTAAAACTTTCTTCATAGTACTTCAAATCCGTTACATGGTGTTTACTGGTACTTGTACCTGTGGTTCCACTACTGGTAAAAGTAGTTTGAATAGGGTGATTACTACTGAGCACTTCTTTGCTTTTAAAGAATTCAATAGGAAGAAATGGAATTTGATCGAGGCTTCGAACTTCCGTAGGCGTTTTTCGAATCAAGTCGCAAAATTGGCGATACACCGCATTGTTTTCATACTGATAACGATATACTTTCATCGCTATTTTATGAAATTCTTTTCGGGTCTGTATGCTAATGATATCTTCGGGTGTAAACACAATTCAATTATTTGCTACAAAAATACAATAAAAAAAGCATCATTGTTGAAATGATGCTTTAGATTTATCTGGGACTGATTGCTTACTTCACGATTAATTTACGCGTGGCAGAGGTATTATTTTCTCTTATTTTGATCATATAAATTCCTGCTGTAACGCTATTGGGTAAAATTAATTCTTTTGTATTGATACTTGTGGAAAATATTTTTTTTCCTACCACATTGTAGATCTCAATTTCTTTTGATTCATTTGTTTTTGTTTCTATTGTAATCTTCCCGTTAATAGTGGCGGGGTTTGGATAAATAGAAAGACCTTCAATTGTTTTCACAACTGTTGCTTTTTGGGACACACTCGTCGCACTAACCTGAGCATAGCCCAAAGTAGTTAGGAGTAATAAAATTCCAAGAAAGAAAAGTTTATAAAAGTAATTTTTAGTCATTCAAATGAAATTAATACTATAAAAGTAATCAATATTTCTTATATGATAAAAAAAATATTTGCTTTTTTAGGGCAAATATTTTTTCTTAACATAAATTATTGACTTATTGTTGGATTTAATTTAACTAAATTAAATTCTTATAGTCCTAAAGTCCAACCTTTTGTCCATTCTGGTGCATTTACACCGCTTCCTGCTCCTTGGTTGTCTCCTTCAGCAAATACGGCGTTTACATCTACTGCTTCACCAGCTGTATTTTTACCTTTGGCTTTTTCAGTAACATCAATTAATTTCACATTACTTACTAATAATGATCCATCTCCAACATTGGCGATTGTTTCATCGTGCTCTACGTCAAAGGCTAATTTCCAACCACTCAACACCACATTATTCATTTTTCCTTTTGTTCCTTCACGAAGTTTCATTGCTGTACCTTCTCCTTTTTTCGCAGCGATTAAGGTAATACCGTCAATCGTTGGGTTTGAATAAGGTTCTGCTGTTCTCGTTTTAGCATTGTTATCTGCTTCAAATCCTTTATCTGCTGTTCCACTTTGTTTAGAGAACCAGAATTTGTTTTCTTGTCCGTTCCAACCTTCTGTCCAGTCAAATTGATCATCGTCATTGTGTGTAGATACTAAGTATTGTGCACTTACTGTACCTCCAAACCACTCAAATCCATCATCAGAACCTTCGTGCGCTTGTACGTATTCAATTTTTGTTCCGCTTCCTACTCCGAATAAAGATAATCCATTGAATTCTTTTTCGCTGTTAAAGTTCGCTCCAGCATATTCAATTCTCAAATAACGGATAGATCCTGAATTGTCATTAGCAACGTCCCCACCATAGGTTAAATCTGATACTTCAGCTGTTGCTGTTTTTGCTTTGTTGATCGGTGCTTTACCACATACAACTAAACCGCCCCAGCTTCCTCTTGTTTTCTCCAAAGCAGTCATAACAACTGGATTAGTATTGGTTCCTTTGACGAAAATTTGTCCGCCTTGTGCAACTGCAATATAAGAAGATGTTCCACCTGTACCGATAATTTCAACTCCTTCTTCAATGTTTAACGTTGCTCCATCTTCAACAACTAATTTTGTTGATAAGTTATACTTCTTATTTTTTTCTAAGGTTAGTGTTTGCCCTTTTTTTAGTGTTTGCCCAATGTTTTCCGTTGGATCTGGACCTCCTCCATTGTTGTTGTTTGAATTGTCGTCTGATGAACAGCTAACGAATAATACTGATGCTAATGCAATGGATAACCCTGATTTGAATAATCTTTTCATAAAGTAATTGTGTTATTTTATTTTAACTGATACAAAGATTGTGTACTAAAATGAACTGATGGTTAGGGCTTTGTCATAGAATTGTTATGATACAAAGGATGAATATTAATGAATTGTTATGAAGGTGGAAAATTGAATTTTATGCTTTCTTCTCATTTGTTCATGCGGTAATTGATCAATTGAGAATTACGTATACAAAATAAACTAAAACTCTTTATTGCTTAGTATATTCACCTGTTTTGCACTCTACTTCTCCTTTTTAGCTTGTTTTTCATCTAATTTAGTGAAAATAAGTGAAAGAAAAGAGGCGTGTTTTTGAAGAATAAGTCGTGTTTTTTGAGGTAAATGTCTAAAAAAACAGCGTGTGTAGTTTTATTGTGTAGGGTGTTTATGACCACAGATGAACGACTTCTTTTTATACGCATTTTAGTTTCCCAGTTAAAAATCCTTTTATGAAAGATAGTCGTTCACCCGATTTGGGTTCAATACAACATGAAGCTGTGTTTTTTGATGCGCATCAATCCGTTAAGCCTATAGCAGAAATAGGTTCGCAGTATAGAGCAGGAGTTCCCCCTCTTGTTGATGTACGATTAGTAGTCAATGAAAAAGAGGTGCGATATTATACCCATTTTGAACTAAAACAGAGTACTCAAACCCACCATTCCTTTGCCGTTTCGTTGCGTTACGATGCATTGGAAGGAGAGGAAACGTACCGGATGGAAGAGGTGCAGAAATTATTGGGTACTCGTTTGGTCGCCTCCTTGCGATATAAGAATTTACCCGATCAAACCCTGCGTCATTTTGTTGGAGTTATCACTGCTGTTCACTTTAACCAAGCATATGGAAGTCGGGGTGATATTGTGCTCAAAGGACATAGTCCTACTTTTTTACTTGATCAGGCCCCACATATTCAAAGCTTTGGCGGTAATCATCCCGTGTCTTTGTACACCCTAGTGCAACAATTACTAGATCAGGGCTATCACCAACAGGGACGTTATCAATCAAAGATTAGTCCTTCTAAGACTTGTGATTTTTCTTATATGTGCCAGTATAATGAAACGGCGTATAATTTTCTTGCGCGGATGGCTGCAGCAGTTGGTGAATCCTTTTTTTATGATGGTGAAACGCTACACTTTGGCAAAATACCGGTACAAGCTAAATCGATCCTCCTAGTCTACGGACGCGATGTGGGTCAAGTCGATATTCGCTTACAAGGGCGTCATGTTAATCGTATGTTTTATGGATACAATAGCTTGACAGATGAGAAACTCAGTGCAGTCACATCCAGTCCACTTGAATTAAAAGGTAGCCTTGCAAAATCGTCCTATTACCAATCAAGAGAGACTTTTTCCAGCCCGTCGTTACAGCATGTTTCTTGGAATGCCTCCTCCCATCAAGATTTAGTACAAGTCCAACAAAGTGTTGAGGGAAGTACGGGAATGGAAGTTTTTGTTGTTAAGGGAAGTACGGTGTATCCTTTTTTGTATCCAGGGTGTGTGATTGAATTGAATATGTTGCAACCAAACGAAAAAACAAGCAGTTATTTTACAACCTTGATTATTACGGATATCCAGCATACCGTTGATGCACTGGGGCAGTATACAGGAACATTCGAAGCAGTAGATGCCCAGATGAATTATTTGCCTTCTCTCTTATATGAAGCTCCTGTAGCGAATCCGCAACTTGCCACTGTGATAAGTAATACTGATCCCCTAAAGAAAGGACGGGTTCAAGTGCAGTTTGATTGGCAGCAAACTGATCAGCGTACTGCCTTTATTCAAGTGATGACGCCTAATGCGGGGAGTAGTACAACGTTGGACACAAATCGTGGGATGGTGTTTATTCCTGAAGTAGGGGATCAGGTCATGGTGGGATTTGTTGGAGATCATCCCGATTGTCCTTTTGTTTTAGGTAGTTTGTTTCACGGAAAAAACGGTGCTGGTGGAGGTGTAGAAAATGAGGTGAAGAGCGTAACAACACGCAGTGGACATACACTCAAGTTTACTGATGATCAGAAGATCGAACTCTACGATGTAGTGGGAAATCACTTGACATTGGACACAAAATCAAAAAACATGCTGCTCACCGCTCCTGAAAGTATCGTGCTAAGTGCTAAAAATATTCAATTGCAAGCAAGTGAGAATATTACTGCTTGGGCTAAACAAGACATTCATATCGAAGCAGAAAAAGATATGGTTATCACCGCTGGTAATGATTACAACTTAGCCGCACGTAATGCACACAGTGCGATCGTATATCGCACGATTTACACAACCAAAGCGTACTTCCTCAGTAGTGAGTCAGGTCGCATAGAAGCCACAACCGCTAATCTGCAACTAGCCTCCAGTAATGAAGTAGAAACAATTAGCAATAAAAAAGTGAAATTATTGTAAAGGCAGTTCGCTGTTTAAAAATCAAAATGTTATGAAAAACCAAACCACAAGGCGTGCTGAAAAGACTTCAAGAATGGATCACCTAGAGGATGATAGGCAGCAAGATTCAGCAGATTTGCCTCTTTCAGAATATGTCGTTTGTAGTGGAGCTCAATGTAGTTGTACGGGCAATCCCGCTATTTTTCCATCGCTTTCTATTACGACGCATAAAAAATATTATGGCAATGCGGTTGATAAGTTAATTGCAACAATTGAAGATACTCAATTTGTAGAAGGGACGTCGCCTTTTAAGACGTGTTTGCATAAAGAAGGGTATGATAAAACATGCGTCTATCAACCTCTTGGATCATGGCGTGTCAAACAAAATGAATATTTCCCTCTGGTGGGTGGACGGGAAATACTCACGGAAACAGGACTGCTTTCTTGCGCACTAGGTGGGACGATAGGGATTCATTCCCATGGACAAGTAATCACGGTATCAGAGGATACTCCTCAAGAAGAGCCTCCATGCAAAGAAACCGAAGACGGTAAGGAAGAATCGCAAGTTGTTGATGTAGTCACTAGGAAAGGCGAATTACCAGAACCTTTAACCTATGTATCTACGGTTGAGCGCATGATCTTGTCTAACCAAGAAGATTTGCATTGGGGCGCTGTTGAGGGAGAAAATAAACAGGCTTTACGCATTTGCAAAGGGGAGGAATTGATTTTTACTGCTACAGCTCCCGTTGGAGAGGAGGCCAACTATATTAGCTGGAGCGTGACGGAACTAATTGCAGGTGCAACAACTGCTGAGATGCTGCGAAAAGGAGAGACGGTGCGAATTTCATCGGATTCAGAGATTGCGCGTTATGTGGTTCATCCCACAACTCATCGGGCATTTAGTTGGGAACCCACGAAATCAGGCATTTATTTACTTTCGGCAGCTAGTAAACCCAAAGAAGGAGAAGTAAAAACGTATTATCAAGCGTTTTATTACTATGTAGAGGTCGTCGATGAGGCTACGGTATTGTCACTTGATTTGGGTATGGATGCAGCAGATCCTTTGGTTGTTGGGAATCAGGTTGTGTTAAGGCTGCACAGCGATGTTCAACTAGCTCCCGCTCAAGTAAAGCAACTGCGGATTAAAGTAAGTGCTAAGGATTTACCTCCTGAAGTAGATACAGCGGTTATTTTTACTGATGAAGGGGCTTTTACCTTTGTGCAAAAAGGCACGATCCTAGAGGCAACGTTTACTTGTATGAATGCCAATACGTATCAAGTGACGGTTGAACAGCAGTTCGCTCCAGTTGCAAGAATTCCTCCTCAATATTTTCAGGTGATGGCCAATAGCGTCAATTCTATTTCTCCACAAGTTGAATGTGTTCGCGTGGGGAGTCGTATCACCTTCACAGCTGTCCTTAAAAATAAATATGCAGTGAATCCTACTCTTGTACGATGGTGCATCCAAACCCCCACACAGCCAAAGTTTCAAGAGCACTTCAGCCGAGGTCTTTCGGTTGTGTTTTCTTTTCCGCAGGAGGGAACCTATGTCATCGAATGTGTATATGGTAGATTGTGGTGGGGAAAGCGCGTTCAGCATTGTGTTCAAGTGGTTTCGAATGTCGTAACAGGAATTGCCCTGACGCCTAGTACACCAGATGATAATACAAAGGCGAACGGCTATCGGGTTTATCGCAATGACATCGTTTCCCTGATGATTGGAACGGCGATTGGCTATCAACCGCCAACGCAAGAAGAAGGCTATATCAAGGCTGAAATAGAAGAGAAACCAGGGCTATTTCAAACTATTCTTCATGCAATTTTTCCTCCAGTTCATCCCGCCTCGCTTTCGATTCATTCCAATACAGATTCAACCCTTAGTTGGACATTGAATTATATCAAAGGACCAAAGAAGAAAAAGGGCTTTGGGTTATCTGTGTATGCGGATGATGCTCAGGAAAAAGAGGCCATTCAGCAAGATCTACAAGAGATTCAGGTCGATAGACTACCCGAAACGATGGACCATCAGACTTTGGATGGCATTCGCATCTGCGCTATCCAGACGCCAACGGATGGCGTGGTGCTGCATACCAACCGGAATCGACTAGCTATTCAATTGGAGGAAGTGGGGATTTATCGATTGGCAATCTTACTCAACGGCAAAACAACAACGTATGAATTGGAATGTGTGGATGGAAAAGTCAGACGCTGGGAATTTGTTGATGCCTTGGGACAACAGGTGAATGACTTGAGTTTTAATGAAGATTTTTCCATCTCAGCCGAGATAGCAGGATTTGAAAATAAAGCGGTGTCTATTGCATATTGGTACGATTATCGCAACAGGCAAAAAGAGGTGTTGGAGTTGTATCGAGATACAGTGTCGTTTGATCGGGATGGAAAATGTACGCATAGCATCAAAAAACAATCTGATTTTTGGAAGACATTTGCCCGACATGTACCGGAAGGAAAAGGAGACTCTTATGCGGTGTTTTTTACTTTTTCGGAAGAGGTGGGATTAGCTAATGTCAAACGCGAGTTGTTTGAAGGAAAACCAGAATTGTTTGGTCATATTTTTCCGTTGGATACGCATCAGACCTATGCTGCTATTAACAAAGACTTTCACTTCGAGGTATTTTTTACTACAGCAGATCACCGTCGATTGATTAAGCCGATTTGCTATAAAGAGCCTGTGTTGATTGAGATTAAGCGTATCGTAGGTCGTTATAGTGACCAAGAACTTCTTCCAACGCAATTGACGTTGAATTTATATGAAAATACGAATCAAAGTTTTTTTAGGCTCGATTTTAGCGATCGTTTGGCAACAACGATGCCTATCGCTTTTCCAAAAGAGAAGCAGGTGATGTATCAACCGCTTGATACCGGTGATGATACTATTTACAAAGGAATAACGCATCAGCAAGATATCGGATCTGTTTTCGTTCCTCGCGTATTCTATTTGGAGCTTTTGTATGACAAACAAACCGTAGCAGAGCTCTATTATAAAGGATCAACGTATATCAAAATGACTCCTACAGCGGAATTGTTTCCGATGGGATATGAACGCAATGCTGCGAATGATCATCTGTTGAAACATCCCCTCAAGTCGGAAAAGGAAAAAGGAGTGAATCTGTCTGAAACTCAGCAACGCATTCAAGAAAACCGCAAGCGAATTGAAACGTATAAGAAAGACAACAAATTCGGTCAGCTGTATTTGAATCAGCTCAAATTGGTACAGGAGTTTGTATTTAGCGAAACATTTAAGGAACACCGTATTCCGATTGTGGTGGAGCGTAGACCAACAACTAAACAGGAAGTTGTGCCTGATTCCCATTCCGATTGTCCAAGATGCAAGGCCCCAGTAACAAGCGCCCAATTAATCCAACTATTTCCAGGGTCAGATGCGGTTGTTCTGGAAGCCATCGCCAAAGCTTATACGGATTATATGGCTGTTTTTGAGATGAATACCTGTTGGAACAAAGCGCATTTTTTTGCACAAGTTTTTGCAGAATCGGGAAGTCCCTTAAAAATTAGAAAAGAGAACCTTGATTATTCAGCTTTACTATTGGAAACAGGTAATGAACGAAAAAAGGGAAATACATGGGTAAAAGGAAATACCGTTAATAAAATTGGAGGATACTACACAGATGGAAACTATCGCTCTCAACCTGTACGATTAAATAATTTTTTCCAAAATAAGGAGAATTCTAGCAAGTATGGAAGAAAAGATTTAAATGCTCCTAATGACAGCGGTATACAAGCTGCGAATCAAAAAATGATTGCCAATTTGTTTTATGGAGGACGGTTTGGAAATGATAAGAATGAACCTGGAGGTGAAGGTTGGAAATTTAGAGGACGAGGCTATATTCAAATTACGTTTAGAGCCAGTTATGAACAAGCAAATAAATATACAACCAAACTGTTAGGTGTTGAGGTGTTAACGGAAGAAGGTGCCGATAAAGTAGGAACAGACCCTGAAGTGGCTATGGTGGCAAGTATGGCCTATTGGGCTTGGAGTGATAAAAAAGCAAATCACTATAGTAATTTAGAATGGGATGCCGATGAGGTATCAAAAAAAATTGGAAATAATGTTGCCTATGCAGAAAAGAAAAAAGTTTTTCAAGAGAAAACATCAAAGGTGTTTGAGGTTGATACCTGCAACTTTAGCTACTTTCCCGATTATGGAGATGGCGTTTTGGAAATGATGAAGCGCTATGTAGAAAAAGGATGGCCCTATAATCAAGAAGGATCACGGATAGGAATAAAGTATAAGGATATTTATGAAGCAGATTGCTCGGAAGTTGTGGCCCTGTATTTATATCATTTAGGTGTCGTCCAAGAACCCATACAACTACATACCGGTGTCATGACTACGGAAAAAGATTTTCAAAAAGCCATTGGCAATACCAATATTGAGCACATTGTAGGGAGTGAAAAATCAGATTTCATCCCAGAACGAGGAGATATATTTGTTTGGAGATATAATGGAGAAGGACATACAGGTATTGTATATGCCTATGATCAAGTCAAAAAAAATGTTACCATACTAGAAGCTATAGGCAAAAGCGGTAGTCAAGATGATAAATTCTATCTGAAGCAATTAGGGATAGATGCTCCTTCAAAAGAAGAGATTTTATCATTTGCTAAAAAAACTCGATTAGCCTATTATCCGCTAAATGGAAAAGCATTGCAAGCACACAAGGGTTGGAAAGGCTATTTCCGTCCCAAAGGGTATATTAAAAAATTATAAGAATACATAATGAAAAAAGAAATACATATGCTATTAATTATGGTTCTGAGTTTATGGAGCTGTAAAGAGCAGCATAAAGAAAAAAGAGCGATAATAAATCAAGTAGAAATTAAAAAAAAACATTGGTGGGAACTTCCGCAATATGTAGATGAAACAGATAGTAAAGAATTTATGGAACTGAGAACAAAAGAAAATCAAGCTAAAATAAAAAAATTATGGGATGCATTTGACCGGCTAGAAAAGTCGGACTATACTGAAGCCTATCTAACTTTAGAGGAAATCAATATTACCAACGAACTCAATTATATTTCTTTAAAATCAAGCGGATTCCAATTCCCAAATGAAGAAATATTTGCACAAGGAATAAAAAGAATTTTTAACGTAGATATATATGCTGATCACACAAATAATCCAAGAATTGTACAAAAGGATGGTTTTTTAATTCTATGTTCAAAAATTTACCCATCTAAGTATAACAAAATAGTGCCGACCATTGCGTTTGCATCTACGGGTTTTGTTTTTGATTTGAAAAGAAGATTTTTAACTGAAATAAGTATGATCAATGGATATATAGAAGAAAAAATAGATGACTATGGTGAAAATTACAGTATATACGCAGATCGTAAATTTCCCTTAACTGATAACAATTATATATTTTACACTAATAATGTGACATTAAACAAGGTCTATCATTCATATCTTCCTAAGCGATTAATAGTAGATGTAGGATACGAAGACTTTCCTTCAACGTATGATGATGTTTACAAGAGAATTCAAATCAAATGCATGGAAGAATACAAAAAAATGAGTAACCTATCTCGCGAAGGCTGGGATTACCGCATGTACGATCGTTTGTTTTTTTGTCGCGGATTTGATGGAAAGCTGATTGTCAAGAAAAAGATGCTCGCTGCAGCTGTAGAATTAGCCAAAGAAGACGAGGCCTATATTCGCGTGCCGTTGGACTACTATTTCATTCAAATGACAACAAAGTATATTCCTAATGAATATGCCGCAGAGTACAGCGAAGTAGACAATTACTTCACCCAACGAGAACCCTACTATACTCCGGAAGAACGAGCTATGATTTGGGTATATACTTCCCTTTTAGAATTGCATGTTGTAGAAAAATACGCGAGTACTATCGAATATGACTTTATTATTTTAGCCCAGCAATATCCTGAATTATATGAAGTAGCCAAAGAACACAACTTCTTTGGAGAAGATATGTCTGAAGTGTTGTCGTATTTGTAAGTAGTGAATAGTGTACAGAACGCTTCTATTCTAATGCTAAAATAGAGTGTTTTTTTCTCCTATTAACGGGAGAACCTATGGTTATGGAAAAGGAGAGAGAAACAATCCTGACAATTGGTTTGCTACGTATTCGTTGTATTTAAATGTCGCTTTAGATGATGGTGAATTAATAGCTGAGATAAAACGGAACAATTACTACAACCATGCAGGTATTAAAAAAGCCTTTACGGATGCGATGGACTTCTATGGCCTTCAATAGACATGTAAGGAACTATAGCGAGTTTTTAGTTTGAAATAGCAAGCAAAAATAGGCATAGCTTTTATAGTACTGGAATTATGTTATTATTAAGGACATCTCAAAGTGCAAAATGCATCAAGAGAAAAGACAATGTGTTCAATTCGCTAAAATAGCAGAAGAACAGAACTACTTTGGCGAAGATATGTCAATGGTCTTGAATATACTTGATAGAAACAACGGCTGGTGATAGGTTTTATTTTGTTGGTATGGAAAAATAGAATCGGCGTAGCCTAGATATTACATAAAAAAAGCCTGCTTCATGCAGGCTTTTTGAGTGAACAGAATCTTCTGTTTAGAAGGTATATTTGAATCCTAAGCTAAAGTTTTGTCCTAGTTTGTACGATTGTACTAAAACATCTTTGGTCAGGTTTTCTTGTTTTCTCTCAATTGCTGGATCTAGTAAGTTTCTCGCGTTAAAACTCATTCCAAAATTCTTCGTAAAGTCGTATTTAAACGTGAAATCTAAGAATCCAAAGGCTTTATCTACTAAGTTTCCGCTTTCTTCTGTTCCCAAAGAGTATAGCTTATCAGAGAAGTGTGCATAAGAAACGGTAGCCATTAATTTTTGGTCATTTGCCCATTCTTTGATGTAGGAGATATCTGCATTTAATAATAGATCCGATGCTCCAGTGAAACTAGCGTTGTCATGGGTAAACGAAGTGCTTAAATACTTGTTTTCGTTATTTACCTTTTCATTGTCTAATTTTTGATACGTTTTCATGATGGAAGCATTTAAACCTCCTGTAATCTTGTTGGTTTGTGCATCGTCAAAGCTGAATAAGTTTTTGCGTACTTCAATCTCTATTCCTGCAGCATACCCATAATCTCCTGTATTGGCATAGGTAATGTCATTGGAAGAAGATGCTGATACAATTTCGTTGATTGGATTTTTGATGTATTTTCCAAAAACAGTAGCTGAAATCACCTCGTCTGTTTGAGGGAAATATTCCCATTTTAAATCAACATTGTAGTCATCTGAAGCATATAAATCAGGGTTACCTACTTTAATTTCCGTTACATCTTCGTAGATGAAACGCGCTCTTTCTTTAAACTGAGGTAGAGTGTAGGTTTTGGACAAAGCAAAACGCAAGTTATTGTTGTCGTTTACTTCATACTTTAATGATAAACTCGGTAAGAACGCATTTTTAGTAAACTTGTTATTTGTTTTATTCGCATCCAATTGGGTTTGCCAAGAGACATCTTGCGAAATAGTTTCAAAACGCGCGCCGATTGAACCTGAAAGTTTAGGTGTTAAGCGGTATTCAACATTAACAAAACCAGCGTGAATCAATAGATCTCCATCATAGGTTTGCGGTAAAAGTGCATTAGGTGTTCCCGATCCCCCTCTAAAGGTGTAAATATCGAAATAACCTTGAGCAAAATTCGACTGGTTGAAGAAGTTGTCTAATGCGTTAGGGTTGATATTGTTGTTGTAATCGCTGTTTATTTGGAATACAAACTGTGTGGCTTTGAAGTTTCTTTCTTTTTTTCTGAAGTTGTATCCAACCGTTAATTTACCATCGTATAGATTTTCTTCATTTTGAGCGAATTTATAATCAGCAGCAATATTCGCAGCGAGTTCGTTTTCTTTTAAATCTTCAAAATAGCGGTTGTTGTCTGATCTAGAGTTAATCGAAAAGGCATAGCTGTCACTGTCTTTGAGTTTGTTTAACGTATATTGTTGTCTATCGGGAGTTTGAGCCGATATGTTGTTGAACGCTGCTCCCCAGTTAACATCGATTTGGTCCGTTACTTTGTGGTTTCCTAATAATTGGTTTACCATTAAGCGATCCTGACGATAAGTTTGCCTATTTACATAAGTGAAATCGGAATTATCCAGTGTGATATCTCGCATATATCCTGTATAATCCTCGTTTTTCTCTTTTGAATCATTAACAAACAAGAAGTTATATTTGATGGAGTTTGACGCATTGATATCAAAATGAGCATTTAACATAGCTGTTGTATTGGTGCTATATTCGTATGCATCTAAGTTGAGGTCTTTGGTAAATGAGTTTTGCGCTTGAGCGGTTCTTGTAATTCCCTCTTTGTGTTTGAAGTTATTGCCAAAAGAAGCTGTTGCAAATAGGTGTAGGGCAGATTCAGTACCAAAGAAGAACGACTTTCCTGTATTGATGTTTAATCCAGCACCCCATGGACTACGTGTATCGGTTTGTGTAGAGTTTTTGAAGTTGTACTCCTTGAGCGCATTACCTGGTAGTTTGGTATCCGAAAAACCAAGGTAGCTACGATCAGATAGGGTTTTGAAGTTATCTTGTTTTAATGCATTGGTGTTGACATTAGTACTTACTCCCACTTCAACATAACCTTCTCCAGCGTGATTTTTTGATCTAATATCAATATTCCCCCCTGCGAAGTCTCCGTAATTTCGAGCAAAATACGTTTTGTCAATGGCAATATATTCTACAATATCAGTGGAAAAAATATTTAAGTCAATATTTTTCTTTTCTGGATCATTTGATGCTAAGGGCAATCCATTTAGTAAGGTGCTGTTGTATCGATCTCCTAATCCACGAACAAAAATAGTTCCTGTACCTTCTTGTTTTGCAACTCCTGTTGTTTTGGCAACAGCACTTGCAACATCACTTACACCTTTTCTTGAAAGTTCTTGTGAACCAATATGTTGTTTCATTTCTACCGAACGTTGTTGTTCGATTAATAAGGTCGCTTCTCGCGATTTTGATCGGGTGGCTTGTACAACAACACCTTCTAATTGTACACTTTCTGAAATTAAGTCAATGGTTACTTCTACCGTTTGGTTTGGTTTAACCACGATGGTTTGATCTGTTGAGGTATATCCCACGTAGTGAAAAGTCAATACTTGTGTTCCTTCGGGTACTTCTATGGTAAATAAACCATCTAAATCCGTATTTACCCCTTGTGTTGTTCCTTTGATACTAACAGAAGCAAATGCTAAAGGTTCTTTGGTTGCGGAATCTTGTAAAAGTCCCTTAATAGTTCCATTAGATGCTCCAACTATCTGGCTAATAAATAATAGAGCGAATAGTAACTTTGATTTCATAATTCTTATTTTATTTAAGCTAGTGCAAAGAACTAGCGCAAATATGTCTTATGTGTTATCGGTACTTTAACACATTTTACACTAAACGTTATTAAATAGTTATCACATTAAATAATTGTAAACTTTACTTAACATAATGTATTATCTTTATCTTTGAACTGATTTAAAACACACACATACAAAGGATGAAAAATTCAGACATTAAAGTCTTATTGGTTGATGATGAACAAGATATCATTGAAATCATCAGTTATAATTTGGAGAAAGAAGGGTATCAAGTGAGTACAGCACGAAATGGGAAAGAGGCAATAGAAAAAGCGAAAAAAGAGCTTCCTCATCTTATTATTTTGGATGTTATGATGCCTGAAATGGATGGAATGGAAGCTTGTGAAAACATTCGTAAAATAGACAGTTTACAAAACGTTATTATTGCGTTTTTAACTGCAAGGGGGGAAGACTATTCTCAAGTTGCGGGGTTTGATGCTGGGGCTGATGATTATATCACCAAACCTGTAAAACCAAAAGTTTTAATGAGCAAGATTAAAGCGTTGTTGCGTCGTTTAAAAACTGTAGAAGAAACGGATAACGGAGATATTATTCAGATTGGCAATATCGAGATTAACCGAGATGAGTACAAAATTTTGATTGATGGCGTAGAATTGTCTTTACCGAGAAAAGAATTCGAATTGTTGTATTTATTGGCCTCAAAACCAGGAAAAGTATTTACAAGAGAGGAAATCTTAGACCGCGTTTGGGGGAATGAAGTGGTTGTTGGCGGAAGAACAATTGATGTGCACATCCGCAAATTAAGAGAAAAAGTAGGCGATGATTGTTTTAAGACAATTAAAGGAGTAGGCTATAAATTAGATATGTAGTTGAATGTCCATACGCTTTAAGAAATCCTACAAATTTGCTGTTAAATCAGCCTTATTAATAACAATTTGTTCCCTTGTTATTACCTTGCCCTTTGTCTTTTTAGTTAAGGATGGAATAGGGATGCTTTTAGTTATTCACACTATATTGGTTTATTTCGCTTCTTTTTTTGTGATTCAGTATCGCGTAGAACACTTTATTTACCGTAGAATCAAAAAAATTTACGACAAAGTGTCGTTATTAGAGCACACTGATCTTCGTGCAAGTGCCGTTACAACGGATATGAAAACGCTAACTGAAGAAATTGAAAAGTTTGCGACCAATAAAAAAATTGAGATTGAGTCTTTACAAGTTCGAGAAGAATATAGACGAGAGTTTTTAGGCAATATCTCTCACGAATTAAAGACGCCTTTGTTTATGATTCAGAGCTACCTCGAAACCTTGAGCGATGGTGCAATTGATGATCTCGAAGTACGCGATCGTTATTTAGAACGCGCAGAACAAGGCGTAGATCGCTTGATCTATATTGTACAAGATTTGGATATGATAGCCAAATTAGAATCGGGAGATCTACACCTTAATATTGTTGAATTTGATTTGGTTGAGACCATTCAAAATGCCTTTGATTTTTTGGAGTATAAAGCAAAAAAGAAAAATATTTCCCTACTTTTTGACATGGGCTATAAAAAGCCAATTTATGTGGTAGGCGATAAAGAACGCATTGGACAAGTGATTACCAATTTGGTTGAGAACTCCATTAAATACGGCAAGGAAAAAGGAACGACAGAAGTAAGCATTGAAAACTTAGTGAAAAACAAATTGATTGTGCGTATTACGGACAATGGTTTGGGGATTCGAAAGGAGCATATTCCGCGTTTATTTGAGCGTTTTTACCGCATTGATAAGAGCGGAGCACGCAGTGTGGGCGGTTCGGGCTTAGGTCTGTCTATTGTCAAACATATTGTCGAAGCACACGATGAACATATTTATGTGGAAAGTAGCTATGGATACGGTTCGGAGTTTTCATTTACTTTAGAAAAAGCAATCGAAGTGTCCACAGAAAACGCAAGTTAATTTGTGTTCCCTATAAAAAGGTTTTACTTTCGTTATATTTATTTAATTTTGCGTCGAATTTAAACGAATAACCCTGTGGGAAGTAAAAACAAGTTAAAGCGATTTAGAGAAAACGAAACGTTCGGTAATGTTTTCCAACCATCAAGAGAAGAAATGATTGCTAAATTGCCTCAAAAAGGCAAATGGGCATCGGAAGTATTTAAAAACAATAACCCTATTGTTTTAGAACTAGGCTGTGGAAAAGGAGAATATACAGTAGAATTAGCTCGTCGTTATCCCAATACAAACTTCATTGGTATCGATATCAAAGGCGCTCGTTTTTGGAGAGGTGCTAAAACAGCAGTTGAGGAGGGGTTAACCAATGTTGCCTTTTTGCGTACCCAGATTGAATTGATCGAATTTGCCTTTGAACAAGGGGAAGTGAGTGAAATCTGGATTACCTTCCCAGATCCACAAATAAAATACAAGCGCACCAAACACCGTTTGACTAATACGGAGTTTTTACAACGTTATAAAAATATCTTGACTGTTGATGGGGTAGTGAATCTAAAGACGGACAGTGAATTCATGCACGGCTACACTTTAGGTTTATTGCATGGAGAAGGACATGAAGTGATTTATGCCAATCACCACGTGTATAAAAATGAAGGGGCTCCATCGGTAGTAACTGAAATTCAAACATTTTATGAATCACAGTATTTAGAACAGAATAAGGCCATTACTTATATTCAATTCAGAGTTAAATAACGGATGGATCATTATTTTATCTTATTAATTATCGGCTTTTTAGCAGCAGTGATTGGTGTTTCCCTTCCGGGCTTACTCAATATGACTGCTGTTAAAGTAGCTCAAGAAAGAGGGCGACCAGCTTCTATTATGTATATTGCAGGGGCACTATCCGTTATTTTTGTGCAAACCTATGTCGCTATATTTTTCGCTAAATTAATTGATTCAAGCCCTTTTATTACTGAAATTCTACATGAAATAGGCTTGGTAATTTTCGGATCCTTAACGCTCTATTTTTTAGTGTTTGCCAAGCGAAAGAAAAAAGAAGAAAATGAAGAGGTTAAACGCTTGAAGAACCCCTATATCTATGGTGCACTTCTAGCTTTGATCAATGTATTTTCTATTCCCTATTACGTTTTTCTCAGTGTGACTTTAGCGTCCTATCACTACCCTATTTTTGAGTGGTTGTATACTGTAATCTTTTCTATTGGTGTGGTTTTAGGTTCTGGCTTGATGTTTTACGCCTATATATCGGTGTTTAGGAAAGTGGCCAATGAAAACGCTTTTCTATTGAGAAACATCAACTATGTGATTGGTTCAATAACGGGAATTATTTGTTTGATTACGCTTTATAAATTATTTCGTTAGTGACAGATTCAGCTAATTTTTTTGAACGAGTATATGCTGTGGTACGCGAGATACCAGAAGGTAGAGTAACCACGTATGGCGCTATAGCCAAAGCGATTGGAGCACCTCGTTCAGCAAGAATGGTGGGGTATGCAATGAACGCCTCTCATTTTGATGATTCTGTCCCTGCTCATCGCGTGGTTAATCGGCTAGGTATGCTCAGTGGAAAACATCATTTCGATGGAACTAATCTAATGCAACAATTACTAGAAAATGAAGGAGTAATCATTAAGGATAATCAAGTGCAAAACTTCAATTCACTCCTTTGGATTCCCGCTGTTCAATTCTAAATTAGACGATAGGAAAATTGATACTAAAATACGTCAGTTCTTCTTTTCGGTTAAATGTCAAATAACCGTTGTGCATTTCAACGATGTTCTTCGATAATGGTAAGCCAATTCCTGCACCATCTTCGCGTGTGGTATAAAAAGGGATGAAAATCTTGGGTTTTATTTCTTCTGGAATACCTTTGCCATTGTCAATAATATCAATCCACAAGCGATTGTTGCGTTCAAATAAGTGAACGGTAATCTTTTTTTCTTCTAGATTTTTTACTGCGTAAATAGCATTGGTCAATACGTTGATGAAGACTTGTTCCATTTGCTTAGCATCCCAATAGAGTGACACCTGTGTTTCAATGGTCGTGTGTAATGTAATGTTGTACTGCTGGCAAATCGGTTTGAGTATTGCCAAGCTGTTGGAGAGTATTTCTGCGCTGTTTACCCAGGCTTTTTGAGGGCTTGGGAGCATGGTTAACTTGCGGTAGTTGTCGATGAATTGACGCAAGTGATTTGTGCGATTGGCAATGGTCTGTATGCTTAGTTTTAAATCGTCCATATCATCTGCTGTTAATGACTCTTCTTCTTCTAATACTTCCAGCGTATTATGCGCTAAGGAATGGATAGGAGTCAAAGAATTCATAATCTCATGTGAGATAACTTTCATCAAATTCTCCCACGTATCTTTTTCTTTTTTATCCAATACTTTCTGAATGGAATCGAGCAAAACAATATAAAACTCTTGATTCTGACTCATTGTTATGGACGTTTGTAGGATAAAGGTTTGTTTTTCCTCTCCTTCTATCCGCATATCCAATGAGTTTTTAGACTCTTTAAATTCCAACTGTTCCAGGTATTGTGTTAGGTTTGGAAGTAAACGCGCAAGGTTATTCCACGATTTTACTTTGGGAATATCAAATAGTTTAGCAAAATAGTCATTGATTAAAAAGATATTCCATGTTTCTTTATCGCGTTCAAAGATGATAATACCCGTTTCTAAATTGTTCAAAATGTTGAGGTAGACCAATTCCTTTACTTCATTTTGTTCCTGTTCATTTTGCAGCTTCTGATACAGAGTTTGCAAGTTGTGAAAGGTTTCATTGGCCTGTTTTTTATTGGATTTCAGAGAGAAATCATTGTAGATCATTGCCAGTACCAATCGGTCAATAATACTGTAGTATTTGCGTTGATAGTTATATAGTTCAAGTAAACAGCCGATCACGACGAGAATCGAAATGAAAGCCGTGTAGGTGTACTGTTGTACAAACAACCAAACAGCAGTCAGTGATAAACCGAGGATGAGCAAGATGCGCATAAAAACTTTGAAGTGAAACGACAGCATAGGGTGTGTTTTAGTTTTTAATGTTATACTTTTCTAGTCTGCGATATAAAGCGGCACGAGATAACCCCAATTCTTCGGCTGCTTGGCTAATATTGCCATTAGATTTTTCAAGGGTTTTGATAATGGTAGTTCGCTCAATATCCTGTAGGGTTGTGTCATCAAGGGAACCTTCTTTAATAGCCGCAGCGGAGATACCGAAATCGTGTAAAGTTAGCTCTTCAGCTTCCGTTAAAATTAAGGCGCGTTCGACGCGATTTTGCATTTCTCTAATATTTCCACGCCATTCATAGTTACAGAGTGATTCTAAGGTGTTGGCGTTAATTTTAGGTTGTTCGATTTGATACTTTGCTGCATATTGTTCCATAAAGAAATCCAATAAAGCAGGAATATCTTCTTTGCGTTCTCTCAAGGCAGGTAAGGGAAGTACGACTGTATTGATTCTATAGTATAAATCCTCTCGGAACTCTTTCTGTGCAACTTCTGTTTCAATATCTGCATTGGTAGCCGTAATAATGCGTACATCAACAGGACGAGGTTGAGATTCACCCAATCGAATAACGGATTTGGATTGAATCACTTGGAGTAATTTGGCCTGTAAATGCAAGGGAACATTGCCTATCTCATCTAAGAAAATAGTTCCGCCATGTGCCGCTTCAAAACGACCAGCTGTATCTTGTTTAGCATCTGTAAAAGCTCCTTTAGCATAACCAAATAATTCACTCTCAAATAGATTTGCATTTAAGGATCCCAAATCGACATGGACAAAAGGTTGATTCTTGCGCGTCGAATTTTGGTGGATGTAAGCAGCTAGTACGTATTTACCTGTTCCATTTTCGCCCAAAATCAGGGTATTGACTTCCGTTTGTGCTACGCGTTGTGCCATGCGATATGTTTTCTGAATCGCGGGTGAAGTACCTTCAAAATACGTAGACTTCTCTTGGATAACAGTTGATGGTTCTTGTTCTTTCTTGCGTCTTTGTTGAACGGCTTTCTTCACAATATCAACCAAATGATCGTTGTCCCACGGCTTTAATAAATAATCAATTGCCCCTAGTTTAATGCCCTCAACGGCACTTTCCACATGCCCATACGAAGTCATCAAAATAATCTGCGCCTGTGGATAGTTGGATTTGATTTCTTTAAACCAGAAAATTCCCTCTTTCCCATCCTCAAAACCCACGCGGTAATTCATGTCTAAAATAATCACATCAACAGGAGTATTCTGTAGGATTTCGAAGATCTTTTTGGGGTTGTTATTGGTCAAAACCGACTCGAAATGACGTTTCAAAAGCAGCTTAGCAGCGATTAAGACTTCTGTATTGTCATCTAAAACTAGAATGGTGGCATTTGTTTTTCTCATGGTTATGGACTCTGTAGTTTGAAATCGTACATTTTAGTGTTCAATAGCGGACACTTTAAAAATAAATTAAATTATATCTTATTGATTTACAGTGTGTTGTTTGTTTTTTATTTTACGGCATGTTTTTGTTAGTATACCTGTAAAAGAAAGTAGTATGGACAAGGTTCTGCCTCGTAAAAATAGAAAAAAACAAAAGATTTTACTAATTATTGGTGGGGTACTCCTCCTCGGACTCACTTCGTATGTAACGTTTTTTCAAGATATTGTATTAAATGTATCGAAAAAGGAAATTCGAATTACCGAAGTCAAAGAAGGCCTCTTCGAAGAGTATATTTCCTTTCAGGGAAAAGTAGAACCTTTGCAATCTCTATTAATTAACATTGCTGAAGGTGGTGCGGTGAGTGAAATATTTGTGGAGAACGGCAGTGTGATTCAAAAAGGAGATCCCTTGGTTTTATTGCACAATCCCAGTTCGGAGTTAGCCTATATGTCACAAGAATCGTCTTTGATTGAGCAAATGAATAATTTGAATGTCAATTTGATGAATATACGCAACCAAGAAATTGGCTTGATGAAAGATTTAATTAGCATCGAATATGAATACAAAAATGCAGAGCTACAATATACGCTGAATAAGAAATTATTTGATCAAGAGATTTTATCTTTGAATGAGTGGAATCAAACTGTTGAAAGTTTTTCCTACCAAAAAAAGAGAAAAGCGTTGATGGAGCAAAGTGTGGAGAAGGAGAAACAATCCAATCAGGTACAGGTTCGACAAATCAATCAGTCGATTGCGGTGATTCAACGCAGCTTGGACAAGCTCAAAGAAAACAAGCAGAATTTTTTATTGAAAGCGCCCATTTCTGGTCGATTATCTTCGTTTGATCCCATGCTGGGAAAAACGTATAACGGAGGCGAAAGCATAGGTAAAATAGACGTACTAGAAGGCTATAAATTAGTCGCCAATGTCGATGAGTTTTACTTGGATCGCGTTGTCGTTGGTCAAAAGGGTCAGGTGGATATTAAAGGACAATTGGTGGCAGTTGAGGTGATTAAAGTATTGCCAGAAATTATCAATGGACGCTTTGAAGTGCAGTTGAGCTTTAGAAGTGATACGGAATTAAAATTACAAGAAGGTAATAGTATGGGGATCAAGTTATTCCTTTCAAGTAAAGAGCAACGTTTATTGTTGGCTAAGGGGAGTTTTGCTACAGATACCAAAGGCGAATGGGTGTATGTGATCAAAGACGGAAAAGCAGCAAGGAGACAAATAGAAATTGGCCGTGAAAACCCAGCCTATTATGAAGTGATTTCGGGCTTATCTCCAGGAGAACAAGTTATTATATCAAGTTATAAAGATTATTTAAGAGTGAATTATTTACAAATAAAAGAATAAGTATGGTAATATCAATTAAAAAATTGTCTCGTATTTTTCAAACGGAAGAAGTAGAGACAACCGCTTTGAATGAAGTATCCTTAGAAGTAAAAAAAGGAGAGTTTATTTCGGTGATGGGGCCTTCAGGATGTGGAAAATCAACGTTGTTGAATATCATCGGATTGTTGGATGATGCCTCTTCGGGTAGTTACCGTTTACTAGAAAAGGAGATGGTAGGCCTAACAGAGAATCAACGTGCTATAATCCGAAAAGAGAACATCGGATTTATCTTTCAGAATTTTAATTTGATCGATGAACTTTCGGTTTATGACAATATTGAATTACCGTTGATTTACAACAAAGTACCCAGTGGAGAGCGCAAAAAACGAGTGATGGAAATCGCAGAGCGCTTGAATATTGTACACCGTTTGAAACACTATCCACAACAACTTTCAGGAGGTCAACAACAACGTGTGGCTGTGGGGCGTGCGTTGATCAACAACCCCAAGATTATTTTGGCTGATGAGCCAACGGGAAACTTGGATAGTAAGAATGGTGCAGAAGTAATGGAATTGCTGACGGAACTACACCAACAAGGAGCAACCATTATCATGGTAACGCACTCCCATCACGATGCCTCCTATTCGGAACGCACGATTTTGATGAAGGATGGTATGATTTTATCCGAAAAAATCAATACCAAGATCGTTGATGTATTTACGGTATAAAAATAAAACTATGATACGTTTTTTTCTGAGCTTGCTCTTGATGTTATGTAGTTTGTTGATGCAGGCACAAGCCAAGCAAACGCATACCATCGCAGGGCAAGTTTCTAAACTAGTGGCTGCTATGCCAATTGAGATTCAGGTTGATGCAACTTCGGATTCTACTACTATTCGCGTAGAAGGGTCGCAGGAAGATGTAGAGTATATCGCTGTAAAACAGATTGGTACAGTCCTTTATGTTGACATGAATACAAAGAAAAATAAAAAGAATGTGTATCTCACCAGAGGGAAGGTGTTTATTGCCCAATCCAAGATTGTGGATTATGATATTAGTACTACGGCTCGTGTGGTGGTGAAGGGGCGTGTGCAAGGGAATGCTATAACGATTAAGGCGGATGCAGCTTCCTATCTAACAGCTGATTTTTCGGCAACTACAGTGTCAATTAACTTAGATTCTGCTTCTAAATATAAGGGAGACCTTACGGCAAAAAACATCAAAGTAAATATAGATAGTGCTGCTGGAGTAGTTGTTACTGGAGATGCGGAAAATCTGTCGATTAATGTAGATAGCGCCGCAAAATTTGATGGCAAAGGACTCAAGGCAAAATACGTAAAAGTTGAGGCAGACTCCATGGGAAAAGCTGAGGTCTACCCCATCGAAAGTTTAAATGCCTATGCGGATTCGATGGGCAAAGTGGTCTACTATAATACGCCAAAAGAATTAAAAAAATACACCGATTCTATGGGATCCGTGAAATCGAATTAAGTAGGTACTATGTTGTTCAGTTGGTTTAATACATTTAGGAAAAACATCCAAAAATCGATCTTGTTCTTTTGTTGGACCATTTTAGGTTTGGCAATAGGAATAGCGTGTTTGTTGCTATCGCTTTTCTTTTTGCAAGACGAATGGAGTTATAATAAATGGATAGCCCATGTAGAACAATACTATGAGGTTAATGTGACGGTTGGAGAAGAGGCTAATGCCATTGTTGTACCCGCTGCCGTTGGTCCTCAATTACTACAGCAAAAACAAGTGGAAAATTACTGCTACTATGCTTTGGATTATATTGATTTTTACGCAGAAAGTAAGTTTCACCAAGCTGTGGTGGGGAAAATATTAAATACACAACCTACTTTTTTTGATTTTTTCAATTTTGAATTCACCTATGGTAGTGCGGATGAGGTAATTGCTCATCCCATGCATATTGCCATTTCTGAAAAGGTAGCCCAGCAATTTTTCCCCCATCAAAATCCGATCGGTCAAACGCTATCTCTGGCACATAGCCCCTATCAGGTGACAGGGGTCTATAAACTCAATCAAAAAGCGACGATTATGCCCGATATAGTTTTGATGAATATGGAGTGGAATGAGTACGTAAAGCCTGCTTTATGGCAAGAGAATGGCGGGGGACTGCTCGTTAAAGTGAAACGTAAGGAAGACTGCTTAGCGATTGCCTCTAGTTTGGTGACTCTGGTTGAAAATAATCAAGAACAGGTCTTTGAAAATAGCGAAAAGCTAGAGAAATACAACGTTTTCCTTTCTCCGTTGGACGAAGGGCGATTCATCTCGAAACAAACCGCTTTGTTAGAGGGGAAAACCAAATTGGAAACCCTGTATTTACTCGTGGGTTGTTCGGTTTTAATCTTTTTGTTGGCGGTGTTGAATTACATCAACTTAAATCAAGCAGGAATATTATCGCGTTTAAAAGAATTTCAAGTGCGGGCTATGTTGGGGAGTTCAAGACTGCAGCTGTTGTTGCAAATTGGTTTTGAAACCCTGTTAAACGTATTGATGGCCATGGGAATTGCCTTGATGCTCGTTGAATTCAGCATGCCGATTTACAATCTATTCTTACACAAGACCATCGGGATCAAGCATCAAGTGCTTTGGAGTGGAATTGTACTCGTGATCTGTATTGTCGTGCTTTTAGCTGGAGGTATTCTTTCCCTTTATGCCATGCGACTAGTTCGTCAGTTGTATCAAGTGAAAGCAAACAGAAAGCAAAGTAAAAGCCTGCGATTGAGAGCGAGTAGTTTATTCATTCAAATCTCCATTGCTTTTTTCTTTGTTGTCGGTGGCTGGATCATCTCCAGACAGGTGCACTTTATGGAAGAAAAGGACCGAGGTTTTGAAGGGAGTCAAGTGGTACAAGTCAAACTATTTACCCAACAAATACGCAGAAAACTTTATCGCAACGATAAATTGATGCAGGAGATTCAACAGATCAAAGGAGTCAAATCGGTTGCTTTATCGACCATTGCCTACGAAGATAAATCCATTAAAACCAAGTATACGGCCTATTATGGCATGCGCAAAATCCCCGATTTTGTGATGGAAGGTATAGACAATCGCTATATTGATATGGTGGGGTTTGAAAAGATTGCTTATCGCCCAATTGAAATAGATAGTTTACCCAAGGTGTGGATCAACGAGAAATTTGCTGAAAAAATGGGGGTAACGCCAGAGGAAGCATTGGGAAATGCTATTTCCTATGACCGAAGTACCTACCTCATTGAAGGCGTGGTGAACAATTTTTTTAGCACGGGATTTGAAGAAGCTGTACAACCAATTTTACTGTTTCAATGGAAAGATATCGAGTTTCTACCTTATGGGATTAATTACCTCTCCATTGAATTAGATCAAGCGGTAAACCAAGCAGAAACCCTAGAGCGTCTGCAGTCGTTTTGGATTGTAAATGTCGATTATGAATATCCCTTTCAACAGCAAACCCTCTCGAAGCAATTTGAGTCTAACTATCAACACATCAAATCGCAAAAACGCATGTTTCTGATTTGGAATGTAGCGGTTGTATTCATGGCTTTATTTGGTTTGTATGCCAGTTTATCCCTCTATTTGGAGCAAAAACAAAAAGAAATTATTATTCGAAAAATAGTCGGGGCGAGTCCACGAGAACTCTTTTTTCTCTTGGGAAAACCCTTTTTTATCACGGTTGTATTGGCTTGTATTACGGCCGTTTATCCCGTGTATTGGATCATGAACGCTTGGTTGAATAAATTTAAGTACCAACAAGAAATAGAAGCCTATCCCTTTGTGTTTTCGTTTCTCTTACTTGTTGGATTGGTTCTTTTTATTATCCGAACAAAAGTGCGCCTAGCAACAAAAGGCGATTTAATTAAAAATATTAAATATGAATAGTTTATGTTGAATAATTGGTTTAAAATTTACATATACAACAGCAAGAAAAACAAGGTGTATTTCTTACTGACTATTTTGTGTTTAGCTATTGGAATAACCGCAGTATTGCTGTCATCCCTCTATTTAAAAGAAGAAAAATCGTTCGACCAGTGGAATGAAAATAAAACGTCCATTTACTTAGTAGAGAACAGCGGTGGAAAAGTGACGATGAATCGACATCCTTTTGCCTTGGTTGCTAAGCTCAAAGAGGAGTATCACCTCATCGAAGATTATTTGATGTATAGCAATTATAGCGAAGAGATTGTTGTGTATAAGGACAAAGAAGAACGATCAGATAAAGTACTCAACAGCAGTCAACGTTTTTTTGATTTTTTTCCTTATCCCTTGGTATATGGAACCAAACAAAGTGTGTTTCAGCATCCCAATGAAGTGGTGTTAGAACAAGAAAAAGCAGCCCTGCTATTTGGAAAAGGGGTAAATCCCGTGGGCGAGCAACTAAAAATAAAGGAAGAGTTGTATACTGTCGTAGGGGTATATGCTATAGGACATAGAAGAAGTAGTTTTATGCCGGAGATCGTGTGCAATACTTATCAGTTTTTATCTGTCGATCAACAAACAATTTGGGATCGACCAGCGCATAATCTCCTGTTGAAAACAGCGAAGAAACAAGAAACAGCAGCAGCGATCAAAACGTTGTATCTCAAATATTACTATGAACCTATGGCAGCCAGATCCAATGTGAGTTTAGCCGATTTTGTAAAGCAATATGAGGGAATTATCGGTATGGATATTCATTTAGAGCCCTTAGATCAGTTGCATTTTCAAAGTGATAAACCCATAGCGAGTAGTATTCCCGAACCCGTAGTAAATAGTAAAATGCTGAACATCATTCTTGGATTATCTGGTTTGATGTTGCTATTGTCTTTGTTTAACTATGTGAATTTGTCCCTCTCTCAAACCTTATCTCGAGCCAAAGAAGTTGGGGTACGCAAGGTATTAGGAGGGGTGAAAGGATCGATTATCAAGCAGAGTTTATATGAAACGACTATCACCGTTTGTATTGCTTTTGTTTTGAGTATCTTTCTGTTTTTGTGGTTGTTGCCCTTTGCCAATTCTTATTTAAACATCAATATCGTTGTGCAGTGGAGTGATATGGTGTTCTTATTTGTGGGTAGCTATTTTTTGATTTTGCTGATTGCAGGGCTAGTTCCCGCCTTTTATATTGCACAATACCGCGTGCTAAAGGTGCTAAAAGGCGATTTCAACCGCAGTCGTTCAGGGAGTTTTATTAAAAATACTTTTTTAGTTATACAATTCGCCATTGCCTGTTGGTTTATTGTGGGCACTTATATGGTGTATAAACAAGCCCATTACATGGCGACAAAAGATTTGGGATTTTCTGGAGATCAGGTGATTAGCTTTCCTTTTCTAACTGATGTAAACGATGGAAGTAAAACACAAAAATACGAAGTATTCAAACAAGAAGCATTACAGATCAAAGGAATCGAACAAGTAGCTGTATCCGGTGTCGAATATGCAAGTATGGGAGGAGCAGGTATTTTCAATTTTTTCAGACACAAGGACAAAGAGAATCTGATTGCGTTTATGATGAAGGCAGAGGCCGATTATTTTGAAATGATGAACATTCAGTTGAAAGAAGGACGCTTTTTAGATCGAGCTTTGGCTAACGATAGTATCGAAAATGTTTTAATTAACGAGAGCTTATTAAATATTGTTGGTGAAACGAGTATAAAAGATCTTAAAGTCGCAAATAAAACAGTTGTAGGCGTGCTTAAAGATTTTCATACTGCAGGATTGGAAAATTCGATTACTCCTTTGATGTTTAGTTTACCTAATGCAACCGAATATTATTTTTTCAATGTAACCATGAAAGTGGATGTCACGCAAATGGAGACCCTTGCTCCCGCTTTGGAGAAGTTGTGGGATACCTTTAACCCAGAGGCGAGAGAGCCCTTTAGCTATGAGTTTGTCGATCAAAAATTTGCCAAAACCTTTGAGAAAATTAAAGCACAGAAGCAAATCCTATTGGGCTTGTGTTTGATCGTCATCTTTATTGCGCTATTTGGATTGTTTGCCGTTTCCTCTTTTACCATCGGAACGCGATTAAAAGAGGTGGCTATCCGCAAAGTATTAGGCGCTAGTACAAGGGAATTGATTCAGAAGTTGTCTTACCAATATTTGATCTATTGTATCATTGGTTTTGTACTCGCTGTCTTCCCAAGCTATTACCTGTTGAATGCATGGCTGAGTGAGTATACCTACCGCATCGAAATAAGTTATGACGTTTACGTGGTCTGTTTGATTCTCATTGTCGTGCTTACCCTGTTTATTGTGGTCAGTAGAGCGTATCAGGCTACCCGTGTGAACGTATTGAAATACATTAAATACGAATAATAATGCTAAAAAATTGGTTTAAAATAGTCGTGTATCACAGCAAAAAAAATAAGCTATATGTTTTATTCAATTTGTTGTGTTTGGCACTGGGTATTACTGCTGTGTTGTTATCGACGCTCTATTGGCAGGAAGAGACGTCTTTTGATCGTTGGAACGCAAATAAAGAAGAGGTGTATTTTATCGAGAGTCGAAGTGACAACCATTCGTTCGGTTATCAACCCTATGTCTTGTCTAGTTTGCTCAAAGAACACCATAACTTTGTTGAGGATTATTTACTGTATAGTGGATATTTTCCAACAAATGTCATACACAATAAAAAGGCGTATGCCCTAGAGAAAATTCTACAGACTAATGCTTCTTTTTTTTCCTTTTTTTCTTATAAGATTATTTATGGATCACCTTCGAGTATATTTAAAAATCCAAAGGAGATAGCATTAGAAAAACAAAAATCATCACTTATTTTTGGTGAAGGCGTCAATCCAATTGGCGAACAGATTGAGGTAGATGACGAGTGGTACACCGTTGTAGCGGTGTACGATTTGGAAGGTAAACGCAGTAGTTTTATGCCAGAGGCCGTTGTCAATGATCATCAATTCATACCTGAAGATTTAGTCGGCAATTGGAATTACAGTAGTTCTTCTGTCTTAATCAAAACCAAGGAGGGAGAGAAGCTTGCCCAAGCAGCAGATCAGATTTATAGCCAATACTATCTCCTGCCTATGGCTGAAAAACAGCAACTCTCTTTAGCAGAGTTTGAGAAAAAAAACAATGGAATTTACGATCAAAAAACAGTGATACATCCCTTAAAGGGATTGCATTTTGGAGATGCAGGAAATGTAGTTACCCCAGAAGCCAATGTCAAAGGCACAACCCTGTATGTGATTGTAGGCTTGTCGTGGGTGCTTTTTATTCTATCGCTGTTTAACTACGTCAACTTATCCCTTTCGCAAACGGTTTCGCGAGCGAAAGAAGCAGGGATTCGCAAAGTATTAGGAGGATCAAAGCGCAAGATTATACAACAAGCTTTATTTGAAACCTCCCTGACCATGCTGCTTTCTTTTGTAGCAAGTTTCTTTATGGTGCTGTGGATCTTGCCTTTCGTCAATTCGTTTTTGGGAACGCATATTGTCGTTCACCTGCGTGATGTCCTCTTTTTGCTTGTTGGTGTTTACCTCTTGGTGTTGCTATTCGGTGGTTTAATCCCAGCACTATATCGAGCAAATTATCAGGTACTTCCTGTGTTAAAAGGCAATTATTATCGCAGCCGCTCGGGAATCGTATTGAAAAATGCATGCTTGATTCTACAGTTTGCCATTGCCTGTTGGTTTATCTCGGGCACGTATATCATGTATAAACAAGTCAATTATATGACGACCAAATCCTTGGGTTTTTCGGGAGATCAGGTGATTAGTTTTCCCTTTTTAGAGGAAGAACCGATCGAAATAGAAGAAAAACATCAGGCGTATCAAACCTTTAAACAAGAAGCGCTAAAAATAAAGGGCGTGGAACAAATAGCCTTTGCCGATTTAGACTATGGAAGTGAGGAACGAAGTCGTTATATGCAGCTATTTGAATATGAAGGAGAGAATATGAGAGTGGCGGTTCACAATGTCGAAGCAGGGTATTTGGAAATGATGCAAGTGGGATTGAAAGAAGGACGTTATCTGACGAATAAATTCGCTAGTGATAGTATTCAAAATGCCGTAATCAACGAAAGCTTATTACGTCAACTGAACAAAGATAGTATAGCGGGATTGGTTGTCAATGGAACAACCATTGTAGGCGTCGTACAGGATTTTCACACTGCTGGATTCGAACATGAAATAAGCCCAAAGATGTTTGTGTTGCCTTCCCAAACGTTCTTTCACTTTACTCAAGTGAGTATGAAGCTAGATGTACATCAGCTTGAAACCATCCTACCTGCGGTGGAAAAACTATGGGAGAATTTCCATAAAGGAACAGAGAAGCCTTTTGAGTATAGTTTCATGGATCAGAAATTCGCAAAAAACTTTGAAAAGATAAAGATACAGCAACAAGTGATGATGGGGTTAAGCTATCTGGTCATCTTTATTGCTTTATTTGGACTTTTCGCTGTTTCCTCCTATACCATAGGCACCAAATTGAGAGCGATTGCCATTCGCAAAGTATTAGGAGCAGAAACAAGAGGGTTGATTCAAGATTTGTCCTATCAATATCTGATTTATTGTATGATCGGTTTTGGACTATCTGTCTTCCCTAGCTATTATTTATTGAATGAATGGCTAAAAGGATATGCCTATCGCATTGAAATTGGATGGGAAGTGTATGGGGTTTGTTTATTGGCTATTGCAGTGCTCACATTGCTTATTGTGGTCAGTAGAGCGTATCGCGCAACACAAATAAATGTTTTAAAATACATTAAATACGAATAATTATGTGGATCAATTGGTTGAAAGTGTACCGTTACCATTGGCTGAAAAATAAGTTTTATTTTGTTTTGACTGTGTTGGGCTTAGCTTTTGGGTTATCGCTTCTTACCATGGCGCTTTTGAGCTATGAAAGAGAGCAGACCTATGAGCAATGGAATCCCAATACAGACAACCTTTTTATGGTGGTCAATGTCACGCCGGATTACGCCTATCCCAACCAATCCTATGCTTTGGGTAGAACACTAAAGGAGCAATATCCCGTGATTGAAGATTTTGTGTACTATTTTGGTTATGACGATGTTGTAATGAAAAATGGAGTAGAATCGCACACCTCGACTAAGGCAATAATGACACAGCGCAATTTTTTTGATTTTTTTCCTTATCCATTTGTCTATGGATCTGCTCAACAGTTCGCTAAAGAAAAAAACAACATTGCATTAGAGGAGGAAAAAGCGATTGAGCTCTTTGGCAAAGGAGTAAATCCAATTGGAAAACAACTCAATATAGAAGAAGAGTGGGTGACGGTTTCTGGCGTTTTTACAGTCGGAAATAAGAAAAGTGCTTTTATGCCAGAGGTAGTTATTCCCTTAATGGATGAGGTTGTAACTACGGATACGGATTGGAGTGCAAGGAGGTTTGCCGTACTGCTCAAAACACAACAGCCAACTTCAGCCTTAGAAGCCGTAAACCAAGTATTGGATACCAATTATTTTGAACCTGAAGCAACTAGGTATGGAACTACGGTAGCGGAGTTTAAACAGCGTCAACTCAATAATATTCAATTGGAACTCGCTCCTTTATCCACCTTACGTTGGAAAGAAGCAGGACAATTTACTCCCGAAGACACGCCCAATTCGAAGATGATGTACATCTTTTGGGGGCTAGCAGGGGTGATTTTTATATTGTCTCTCGTCAATTTTATTAACTTTTCTACTACGCATTTTTTGATGCGTCTAAAAGAGATGGGGGTACGTCGAATTTTTGGAGGTAATACCAGTGAAATTAGAGGGCAAATTGTATTTGAAAGCGCGATTACCCTATGTATTGCACTACTTATTAGCATTTTCTTTATGGGTTTTATGATCCCTTATGTCGAGCTCATTACCGCATCGACCATCGAATTGTCTCTAGTGAAGTTAGGAGTTTGTTTCTTGCTTTTACTCTGTAGTGTATCGATAATAACGGGCGGAGTAATTGCGTATTATGTGAGCAGACAAAAAGTAAGTAGCTTGTTGAAAGGCAATTTTATTTCCACGCAAAAGGGCAGCCTACTAAAAAATGTTTTTTTAGTTTTTCAGCTTGCCATTGCCTGTTTTTTTGTTAGTAGTACGATGATCTTTAATCAACAAGTTCACTATATGCTTAACAAAGATTTGGGCTTTAAAGGGGATCAGGTCATTGGTTTTAGTTTTAATGAAGCGCTCCGATGGGATAATACAGCACTACTCTTAGATAAATATAGGGTATTTAAAAAAGAAATAGAACAGATTAAAGGGGTAGAAGGGGTGTCAACGTCCGATCAAGTATTTGGACGTTCGTCTATGGGGAGTACTACGGGTAGTTTTGAAGGCAAAGATTTTTTATACCATATTGGTCAAGTTGATTATGGTTATTTCGATCTTTTTCAAATCCCAATCGTGAAAGGTAGAGACCTCAACCCTGCCTTTGCCTCAGATTCTATACAGCACATTGTGGTGAACGAAGCTTTTGTTCGAGAAACGGGTGTACAAGATCCCGTAGGAAAAACATTTACCTCCCTAGAAGGACCTCGAATAATTATAGGTGTTGTCCAAGATTATAATGCGAAGGATCTAGAAGAAAAAGTGTCTCCCATTGTTTACTACCATTACAACTCCCTTACACACAAAATGGGAAGTATAGAAAAAGTGTATGTAAAAGTCAATACAGCAGAACACTTAGAACGCACATTGAAAGAGATTGAAAAACGATGGAAAGCTTTTAACATGGATTCAGCATCACCTTTGGAGTATGAGTTTGTCGATAAGCAATTTCAGCGCACGTTTGAACAAGTATTGATGGAGCGAAAAGTACTCAATAGCCTCAGTATAGGTGTAGTGTTTATTGCGCTGTTTGGTTTATTTGCCATCGCTTCCTTTGCGATAAACGGTAAGTTGAAGGAAATTGCCATTCGCAAAGTATTAGGAGCAAATTCGTTTGGCTTGTTGAGAAAATTGACAGTCGAATACGTAGTTTATTGTACCATTGGTTTTGCCTTGGCTATTTTTCCGAGCTACTATTTTCTAAACTATTGGTTGAACCATTACGCTTATCGCATTGAAATAGGATGGGAAGTGTATGGATTGAGTTTGATAAGTATTCTGATTTTGACCTTGTGTATGGTGTTACAAAAAGCGCGAAAAGCAGTGAATGTAGACGTATTACACTACATTAAGTATGAATAATACATAATCGAAAGCACAAGAGAATGATAAAAAATTGGCTAAAAATATATTGGAGAAACCTCAGTAAAAACAAGGTGTATTTTGTACTGACCCTTTTGGGGTTAGCCTTGGGTATATGGGGTGTTCTACTGTCGTATTTGTACTACAAAGAAGAAGTGCAATACGATCAGTGGAACCCATATAAGGATGAGGTCTTTCTAGTGAATACCAATTTGAATGATGGAGGTATTTGGACTGCTGCTCCTTATGCTATAGGACCGCGATTAAAGGATCTCGGTGTGGAGGACTATATGTATCTCCCCTATTATCACGCCGGTTATGTTGAGGTAGATGGGGAAAAGCGCTTTTTTACCAAAGGACTGCAGATTCAATCTAACTTTTTTGAGTTCTTCCCCTTTGAAATGATCCAGGGCGATAAGACCATCCAAGACCCCACGAGTATTTTTGTTTTAGATACCTATGCTCAAGCATTAATTGGTCCAGATCCCATAGGAAAAAGAGTGCGTTATCAAGGGGAATGGTTTGTTGTGAAGGGCGTGTATTCATTTACAGGAAACCCAAGCTCAATCGCACCAACTATTCTCTTTTCGGGAATGGAAAAAGAAGTTAAGGCGAATTTGGATAATTGGGGCGATTATGTTTCAACCTTATACATCAAGCCAACGCATCCCAATAAACTCGATCGCTTGGCCAAAGAGATGAAACAATTGCTGTACGATCATGTGTATGTGCGTTTAGCCAAAGAAAAAGGTCAAACGACTGCCGCCTATTTAGAAGAGAGTGGCGACTTTATGAAGAGTTATGACTTCTTTTCTCTATCAGAACAACATACATTAACGAATGCGGATGCAAATGGAACGTTGGAGGCATCTGTTAATATGCCGCGTTTTTATATTCTAGTAGGGCTAGCTCTTGCTATTTTACTGTTAGCCGTTGTGAATTATGTGAATTTGCTGTTGGTACAAACCTTAAAAAGACACAGAGAATTTGCCGTTCGGCTAATCGCAGGAAGTTCCTATGTGAAAATTTTTGGACAATTACTCTTTGAATGTTTGCTGACCTTAGTTACCGCAAGTATACTGAGTTGCGTTTTGGTCGAGCTTTCTCTGCCTTCAATTCGCGTTTTTTTAGATTCAAGAGTACCCTTTTCGCTTCTTGATCATTGGGCTTATTTTCTATTGTTTTTGATCGGAATAGCGCTACTTGCCTCAGGAATATCGTATGGGGTTATTCGTCGATTTACGCTTTTCAGGTTGCTTAAAGGCCAACTTTCTCATGGAAGTTCTGCTTTTGGAATTCGACAGGGCATGATGATTTTTCAATTTGTCATCGCTAGTTTTTTTATCTTGGGAACAGGGGTGGTCTACCGACAAGTTCACTATATGTTAGATAAAGAATTAGGATTGAGTAAGGAAGAAATTCTAATTCTTCCATTTGTACCGACAAATTCAGCGGTCAATACATTTCAGTTGTACGAAACCTATAAAAAGGAACTACAAGGTATTCCAGGGGTACAACAAGTTGGAGGGGCGGCTTTTCGCCTAGCAGAAGGAGGATATAATTCAACGTCTTTATCCTATCAAGGAGTTTCGATACAAGTAGCCAATGTGGCCATGGATGTAGAATATTTAGACCTGTTACGCATTAAAATAGCTGCTGGTAGAGGCTTTGTTAAAGAGTTGGCTTCGGATACTATTTCCAATGTATTGGTCAATAAAAAATTTGAGGAGAAAGTGGGCGATGAGCACCTGCTCGATAAGCAAGTGATTTGGAATGGTATGCCTTTTACTGTCGTTGGCATTGTAGATAATTATCATGCTAAAGGACTAACTCAGGATTATTTGCCCATGGTCTATTTTAGAAGTGAAACGATTCCGTGGTTGTTTGAACAAGTACAAGAACTTTACGTGCGTTTTGACCCCACTAAAATCGATCAAGTACTAGCCGAATCCGAAAAGGTCTATGGTCAATTGAAATTTTCCGTTTATCCTTTTTCGTACGAGTTTTTAAGTCAGCGCTTTGATAAAAAAATGAAAAAGAATATACAAGAACGCGATAGCTTATTGACATTAAGCATCATCGTTGTTTTTATTGCGTTGTTTGGGCTATACAGTTTGGTTTCCTTTAATCTGGTGAATCAGTATAAAGAAATTGCCATTCGCAAAGTCTTGGGCGCTTCAAACACAGTACAAATGCAACATGTAGCAAAGCAATATGTACTGCAAGTGGTTCTTGGATTTGGTTTAGCCATTTACCCAAGCTATTATTTTATGAATACTTGGCTTAGTGCCTACGCCTTTCGCATTGAAATTAGTTGGGTCAACTTTGTTGTTGCCTTTCTCTTTTTGCTGCTTGTGACCGTTTTGATTGTCTGGTTCAAAGTACGACAAGCGGTTCAACTTAATGTGTTACAACATATTAAATACGATTAAATTATAAAATACTAAACAAAATTAAAGATGAAAAAAATAGCCTTTATCTTCCTGTTAATGGGAGGTGCCGTATTGGCACAAAAACAAGAAAAAAGACAAGTAAGCGATTTCGCTGAAGTGCAAGTATCACAAGCCATTCGTTTAGACTTTACCGCTGGAGAAACCAAAGCCGTTGAGGTAGAAGTAGCAGATGAAAAAGACATGCAATACGTCAAAACAGAAGTAAAGAATGGCGTGTTACACGTGTATATTGAAATGCCTAAAGGACTATTTAATTATAAAATGGGACAGGTACAGGTAAAAGTGAGCAATCCAACCTTAACAGGTGCCTATGTTTCTTCCTCTGCCGCATTTAATCTGAACAACAAAGTAAAAGCAAAGCAATTCAACATTACGACAAGTAGTTCAGGCAAATTTACAGGCGCACTGATTCAAGCAGATAATTTATCCCTTGCAACTAGTTCGTCTTCTAAATTAGAAGGGAAATTCGAAGTGGCAAATGGCACAACTATCGATGCAAGTTCTTCTTCCAAGATCGATATCGATTTAAAAGCCAATAAAGTAGAAATTTCAGTTAGCAGTTCAGCTCGAGTGGAGGTCGATGGATCGGCAAAAGAGGTAAGTGCAAAAGCATCAAGTTCAGGAAAAATTGACGGCAAAGACTTGGCAATTAAAACCTTAGATGGAAAGGCGAGTTCTTCAGGAACAATGAGTTTCACAGTATCCGATGAGGTGAGAGGAAAAGCGAGTTCTTCAGGTAAGATTAGCGTCTATGGATCAGCGAATTTAGTAGACGTTGCGAAGTCATCTGGTGGTAGAATTGAAAAAGTAAATTAATAGGATATCCATGGTTTTTAATTGGTTAAAATTATATCTCCGATATTTTAAAAAGAATATCGGATTCTCCTTGCTCAATATTTTGGGGTTAGCTATTGGAATGGCGGCTCTACTTATTGTGCTATTCTATTGGAAAAACGAGCATAGTTTTGACCAATGGAATCCCTATAAAAACAAAATTTACGAAGTAGAAGGCACCGCAGATTCGTATTTTAGAAGCTGGTTTCCTGCGCCTATTGCCAGTCAATTGGACCAAGCTTCGTCCCTTGTGGAAGCCTATAACTTTGGCTATACCTCTTTTAGTGTGATGAGTGTTGTCGCAGAGGGTAAAGCAGATTTTTTATATCAAATTCACGAGCGCCAAGCGAATTTCTTTGAGTTCTTCCCTTTCACAACGATATTTGGTAGTGCCGAAGAGTACAAACAAAATTACAAGGACGCTTTAGCCTTAGAAAAAAAAGAGGCTGCGCGATTGTTTGGTGAAGGGGTTGATCCTACAGGAAAACTCGTACAGCTAGACGATGGCAAAGTTTTAACCGTGCGATTTGTGTTTACAATACCGGGTAATAGTTCTATTGAATTTAAAGGGTTAACCTCGTATTTGACCGAATATCAAATCGCGAACAATCGCGATAATTGGGGAGACCACAATTATACCCTGTTGATTAAGTTGAAAGATGGTCTGGTCCTCAGTGAAGTGGAAGAACAATTACACGAGGTGTTCTATAAGGAGATCCTGCGTTTATATGCCAAAGAAGAAGGCGTGCCTGTAGCGGAGTTAAAAGAAAAGATGAAGCCCTATTTGTCCTTTAATTACAATGTATTGAGCGAGGTTTACCTCAATCCCAAATCGACGGGATTAGGAGCAGGCCCTACGGCAAATAAAATTGTGAACATCATGTTGTTTTCTGCAATTTTACTTTTGGTACTAGCGTTGGTCAATGCGATTAATCTCGCCTTGGTACAAAGCTTTAAACGCGCCAAGGAAATAGGGATTCGAAAGTCGATCGGCAGTACACGCCGTCAATTGATGAAGCAAATGATGTTTGAAGCAAGCATCACAACGATCTTGTCCTTTGCACTCGCTCTTGTGATCACCGAAATAGGAATGCCCTACTTTAATATTCTCGTCGATCGAGCACTAACCACCGATTTCGTATCCCTGTGGTCCGTGATGGGGATTCTCCTACTAGTGGTGTATCTACTCTTGGGAATCTTACCCAGCCTTTTTGTGGTTTCTTTTGACGCAATTAAAGTGCTAAAAGGCAATTTTGTACGCAGTCGATCCGGTATGCGCTTGCGCAACGTGTTGTTGATTTTTCAATTTGTGATTGCCTTTTTCTTTCTGTCTACGGCTCTTTTCATTCAACAACAAGTCAGCCATCTCTTACAAGAAGATTTGGGATTTAACGGTGATCAAGTGGTGAATATCCGCTTTAAAGTCAAAGATAGTAACCAGCGAAATGAGATCTATCAGCGCATAGAAGCTGATATTCAAAAAATAGAAGGAGTCAAAGCCGTTGTCAATCACTCCATGTTAATGGGAATAGGGTACGGAAGTAGCTCAAACAATGCCATAGGCAAAGGTTCCGTTCAGAGTAAAAACGTCCCCGTAGGCTATGATTTCCTTAGGGTATTCGATGGTCAATTGCTAGAGGGACGATTTTTTGACCGCGCTTTTGCCTCAGATAGTATCAATACGATTGTCGTGAATGAAACCTACAAGAGAACCTTTCATTTTTCGGATGGAATTCTCGGAAAAAAGATGAGGTGGAATGGACGCGATTTTGAAATTATTGGTGTTGTAAAAGACATGAAAATTGAGGGGTTTAATCAAGCAATCCCTCCAGTGACCTATTTTATGCCTACTTCGGTTGATTGGTTTACAGGACTGGTGGAAACGATTTCCGTTAAAATTGATCCAACAAACGTCCAACAAACGATGGATCAATTAGAGTCATTCTGGAGTAAACGCGTAGAGCAGACCTATCCCATGCACTATGAATTTGCCAATAAAGAGTTTGCGGTAAGCTATCAGAAAACCCTGTATCAACGAACACTATTTTTGTGTTTAATGGGGGTATCGATGTTTATTGCCCTCTTTGGATTAATGGCTATAGTGTCCTTTAGTATCGAAAGCCGATTAAAAGAAGTCGCTATACGCAAAGTGTTGGGGGCGAGTAGAAAAGAACTCATTGTCAATTTATCCGCCCGTTTCTTGGTGTACTGTATCCTGGGATTTGTTTTATCAATCTATCCTGTTTATTATCTGATACAGCTGTGGTTAGAAGATTTTGCCTACCGCATAGACCTGTCTATTTGGCCCTTCTTGCTCGCTTTTATCGGGTTAACTGTTTTTTCCATGCTGTTGGTTTTATGGAAATCCATCAAAGCAACGCGTATAACAACATTGAAATACATAAATTATGAATAAGAAAATTTGGACGTTAATTGCTGTATGTTGTACGTCTTTCCTCTTTGCACAACAAAAGTGGACGCTAAGTGATTGTATGCGCTTAGGACAAGAAAATAGCTATGAGCTAATGATTGCACAGCTGGAAAAAAACGTAGTAGAAGCGCAACAGCGAAGTATGGGATCTTATTTCTTGCCCCAAGTAGGATTGAATGCTTCCCAGAGCTTCAATTATGGATCGGCCATTAACCCTACTACCAATGCGAGGGTCAGTTCGAATATTCAATCGCTAAATACGGCAGTAGATGCATCGTTGAGCCTATTGGATTGGTCGGATTATATGGATCGTCAGAGAAATAAATTAAATACGTCTTATGCGAGTTTACAGCAAGAAGAAGTGAAATATCACTACCAACAGCGCATCTTGGATTTGTTCTTTCGAATCATTGGCACCCAAGAGTACTACGCCTTGCAAACGCTACAATTGGAAAACAGCCAGTTGAATATGGATCGCGTGATCAAGGAAGTAGATGCAGGAGCTAAACCCCAAAGTGATCAATATGATATTGAGTATATTTTTAATAACGAGCAAATTAGAATACAGGAAACGGTTAATGAATTGCAGAATCAAAAATTGCAGTTACTCCAGTTGTTAGATGTGAAAACGGTGGGAATTGCCGATTTTGAACTAGTGTTTGAAAGGGAATTTGTTGGATTTAATTCGGATTATGAATTCAATCCCATCTTGGAAAAAGTACGGCAGTATCAGGCTATTTTAGACATGGAAAGAAAGGCTTTACAAGCAAAAAAATACCCTCGAATTACAGCCAATTATCAGTGGGGAACGTTCTATTCCAAACCCTTTAATACCAGTTTAGATTGGGATGTTGCGTCATTCTCGAGGCAGTTTGGCGACAATAAAAGCCACTATGTGGGTATAGGACTAAGTATTCCTCTTTTTCAAGCGGGAAGTGTAACGAGGCAGTTGCGCAAAAACAAGATAGAGAGCCAGCTAAATACGCTGAAAATTCAGGATAAAGAGCGATTTGTACAAAAGGAAAATGATCAATTGGTACAAGAAATTGATCAGATAGAAACCCTCAATGAACGACTAAAAAACAGTATTGAATTGGCGCAAAAATCGTTCCATACTACCCAAGTGAAATACGAAAACGGCAAGGCCGATATCTTCTCCTTTAATGCGGCAAAAAACCAACTGCTCAATGCGGAATTTGCCCTAATACAGAACGAAATAAAACGCGTTTTTTTAGGTAAAAAAAGAGCGTTGAATTTTGCAAATCACCTTTAATACCAAGTGCGCTAGGGAATTGCATTTAGAATATATTAACACCATAATTTAAAATATAACTGCTATATTTGCGTTAGTCAAGATTTATAGTAAAATATTGAAAACTAATCGCATATAATGAAATTAGATAGAAAAGACATTCTGAAGGCATTAGAGACTATTTCTATTGCCGGAGAAGGGAAAAATATGGTTGAAAGTGGGGCAGTTAACAACGTCATGACCTTTGGAGATGAGGTTGTTGTTGATTTAGTTTTGTCAACACCTGCATTACATATCAAAAAAAGAGCCGAAGTAGATGTGATGAAAGTGATTCACGAACAAGTATACGAAAAGGCAAAAGTAAAAGTAAATATAAAAGTTGAAGCCCCTGAAAAACCAGAGATAAAAGGAAAAGCAATTCCAGGTATTAAAAATATCGTTGCCATTTCTTCTGGAAAAGGAGGCGTTGGAAAATCTACAGTTACAGCCAATATCGCAGCTAGTTTAGCCAATATGGGCTTCAGTGTTGGGGTGTTAGATGCTGATATTTACGGACCGTCCATGCCTATCATGTTTGACGTAGAAAACGCAAAGCCAATTTCAGTTGAAGTGGATGGGCGTTCAAAAATGAAACCCATTTCTTCTTATGGGGTTGAATTATTGTCTATCGGGTTTTTCACTAAAGCAGATCAAGCGATCATTTGGAGAGGACCGATGGCATCCAAAGCATTAAATCAAATGATTTTTGATGCAGATTGGGGTGAATTAGACTTCTTATTATTGGATTTACCTCCAGGAACAGGAGATATTCACTTATCAATTATGCAATCATTGCCCGTAACGGGGGCAGTAGTGGTATCAACTCCACAAGCCGTTGCACTGGCAGATGCGAAAAAAGGAGTGTCGATGTTTATGTCTGACAGCATCAATGTACCCGTGTTGGGAATTGTTGAAAACATGGCGTATTTCACACCAGAAGAATTGCCAAACAACAAATATTACATCTTTGGAGAAAATGGAGCGAAGAACTTAGCGGAAGACCTACAAGTGCCTTTCCTAGGTGAAGTGCCTATTGTACAAAGTATTAGAGAAGCAGGAGATTTCGGTCGTCCAGCAGCTTTACAAAAAGACACCATCGTAGCCAATGTATTTGAAGAAATTACAAGAAACGTAGTTGAACAAGTTGTATTGCGCAACGATTCATTGCCACCAACAGAGGCAATTAAAATTACCACTATGGCTGGGTGTTCCGCTGTAGGAAAAAAATAAAACCATTTTAGATACTAAATATATGGCATCAGAAACTATCAGAGAAAACGTTATGAAGGCGTTAGACGAGATTCGCCCGTTTTTGCAAACCGATGGAGGAGATATTACATTAATTGACATAGTTGATGACAAGCACGTGAAAGTTCGCTTAGAAGGTGCCTGTACAGCTTGCAGTGTGAATCAAATGACATTGAGTGCAGGGGTTGAAACTACAATTAAAAAATATGCACCCGAAATCGAGACGGTAGTTAATGTTGGATAAAAATAACAAGTCAACTAACTGCTAAAGAGTAATTTATCTTTCAGTTAGTTGACTTTTATCATTTTTAATAAACGTTACAAAGGGTACCTTTGTATTAAAGAACTACACCATGATTGAAACCGATATAATTATTATTGGAGCTGGACCAACGGGTCTATTCGCTGTTTTTGAAGCAGGCTTATTAAAGCTTAAATGTCATATCATTGACGGATTGCCTCAACCTGGAGGTCAATTAACCGAGCTTTATCCGAAAAAACCTATTTTCGATATCCCAGGATACCCATCCGTAGGAGCAGCAGAATTAATCGATAATTTAATGGAGCAAATTAAGCAATTTCAACCGGGATTTACCCTAAATGAAGTTGCTGAAACAATCGAAAAACAAGAAGACGGTACGTTTATCGTTACAACAAATAAAGGAACAAAACACCACGGAAAAGCAGTGGCAATCGCTGGCGGTTTAGGTTCTTTTGAACCACGTAAACCAGAATTGGAAAACTTGGCGTATTATGAAGATAAAGGCGTAGAGTATTTCGTGAAAAAACCAGAAATGTTCGCTGGTAAACACATTGTAATCGCAGGTGGAGGTGACTCTGCTTTGGATTGGAGTATTTACTTAGCTGATGTGGCGGAAAAAGTATATTTGGTACATAGACGTAACGAATTTAGAGGAGCTTTAGATTCTGTAGAGAAAGTACAAGCGTTGAAAGATCAAGGAAAAATTCATTTAATCACTCCAGCAGAAATCGTTGACCTAAAAGGAACAACAAAATTAGAGGCTGTCGTTGTGGAATGTGAAGGTGAACGCCAGGATGTTCCTTGTGATTACTTTATTCCTTTGTTTGGGTTAACACCTAAATTGGGTCCAATTGCAGATTGGGGATTAGAAATTGAGAAAAATGCGATTAAAGTAAATAACGCATTGGATTATCAAACGAATATTCCAGGTATTTATGCAATTGGAGATATTAATACCTATCCAGGAAAATTGAAGTTGATTTTATGTGGATTCCACGAAGCCACTTTAATGTGTCAAAGTGTGTATAACATGCTGAATCCTGGAAAGAAATACGTGTTAAAATACACGACAGTTTCAGGTATTAATGGATTTGATGGTACGCGAAAAGAAGCGGAAAAAGCTGTTGTTAAATCAATTGAATAGTCATGTCAGATATTAAAATTACAATTATTGATAGAGAAGGTGTAAAACACGAGGTTGACGCGCCAACAGATATGAGTATGAATATCATGGAAGTTGTTCGTGCTTATGAACTAGCACCTGAAGGAACTATTGGTATTTGTGGTGGAATGGCGATGTGTGCTTCTTGTCAGTGTTATGTACACAATGCTGATGAAGTTGATGTACCCGAAATGAATCCCGATGAGGAAGCCATGCTTTGGGAGGCATTAAACGTCAAAGACAATAGTCGTTTAGGTTGCCAAATTGCAATTGTTCCCGAAATAGAAGGGTTAATTATTGAATTAGCTCCCGCAGAGTAGATTGTAGCGCGTTAGAGAAGCGATCAAATCGTTTTGATACTCGCATACCAAAATAAGAAAAGCGACGGTGAAAACCGTCGCTTTTCTTATTTTGGTATGACTGTAAAGGCAAACTGTGTGTGAATTGTAAACTAAAATAGGTGCCTTTGGCACCTATTTTAATTATTCTTCAATACTTGTTTCTGTTTTCTTTCTTTTAGCCAATTTGATGATAATCGGCAGTGTTGTTACAAGAACCAAGAACAAGACAATGTATTCGATATAATCTTTCAAGTTGATGCCGTAGCTTTCCAACAACCAAACTTGTAAGTAATGTCCTGCAAAGATCAAGGTAGTAGCCCATAAGAATGAACTAATAACATTATACAGCATAAAGCGCTTAACGTCCATGCGAACAATTCCTGCGATAATCGGGGCAAATGTTCGTACAACAGGTAAGAAACGAGCAAAGATAATTGCTCTTCCTCCGTGTCTTTCGAAGAATACTTTTGATTCGTACAGGTATTTTTTCTTGTATATGAAATTGTCTTTTACGTTGTAGAGGTAATTGCCACTCTTGGCCCCAAACCAATAACCAAAGGTATTCCCGAGAATCCCGGCTAAGGCGACTAAGGTGGATAAAAGGGCAACGTTTAAAAAGTCGCTCTCTATAGGGAAAATCTCATGCATTAAGGCTGTACTGTATATACCCGCTAGGAACAGTAAACTATCTCCTGGTAAGAAGAATCCAGCAAATAAACCTGTTTCAGCAAATACAATAAACAATACAACGTAGATTCCAATAGAGTGACCTGCAATCTCTAAATTGATATAGAATTCAGGATTGATTAGTTGTGATAAATGAAATTCGTCCATAGTTTGTTTTTAGTGTGTCTTTATTGTCTTTATTGTGTTTTTAATTTTCAATAAGGGGAGCACTTTCACCCTCTTTGTTTTCAAATTTATCAATTGAAGCAGTTGATAATGCATTACCCAATACGTTTGTCATACTTCTACCCATATCACAGAAGTGGTCAATTGGCAGGATAAATGCAATTCCTTCTGGTGGAATGTTGAACATCGCGCAGGTGGCCACAATAACAATCAGAGAGGCACGGGGTACACCCGCTACTCCTTTACTCGTTATCATTAAAACTAATAGCATTAGAATTTGATCACCTAAGGTCATGGGAACATCGTAGATTTGAGCGATAAATATACTGGCAAATGTCAAGTACATCATGCTTCCATCAAGGTTAAAAGAATACCCTAAAGGTAAGGTAAAGGATACAATTTTTGGCGAACAACCGAATTTATTTAATTGTTCGACCAATTTAGGAAAAACCGCTTCACTACTCGTTGTAGAGAAAGCAATTAATAAAGGTTCTTTGATTGTTTTTAGCAAACGCCATACATCTTTTCCAAGGATAAGGTATCCAACGAAGATTAAAACCGCCCATAAAACGATCAATCCACAAAGAAAAGCTACTAAATACTTTGCATAGGTAAAGAAAATACTCAGTCCATATAGGGCTACAGCACTAGCAATCGCGCCTAAAACTCCCAATGGAGCGGTCCACATAATATAAGTTACCATTTTTAATACAACTTCCGCAATGCGATCAAATAGCTTGATGATTACCTTTCCTTTTTTGCCTAGACTCGCTAGTGCAATACCAAAAAATACGGCAAACACAACAATTTGTAAGATCTCATTATGTGCAAAAGCATCGAATACACTTTTCGGAATTAAATGCTCTATAAAGGATTGAAGACTTAATGCATTAGTACGCGTTAGTAAATCATCAGCAGAGGAGGTGTTGTCTAAATTGAAGTTTGCATTCGCTCCTGGTTTAAACCAGTTGACTAAAATTAAACCAATCCCAAGGGATACCAAGGAAGCTGTAATAAACCATCCCATTGCTTTTGCCCCAACACGACCTACCATTTTCATATCACCCATTTTGGCAATTCCAACCACTAAGGTACAGAAAACCAAAGGGGCTATGATCATTTGAACCAATCGAATAAAGATGGTCCCTAGTAATTTGATGTTTTCAGAAAAACCAGCAATATAGTCCGGAAGTGTATAATGAATGATACTTCCAAAAACAACACCTAGAACTAAGGCGATGAGGATAGCAATAAAAAGTTTATTGTTTTTCATAGATGAAAAATTTTGTCGGTGAAAATAGTTATTATTTTTATAATAATTCTATGTTTTAGATAAAAATAACACTTCAAATTGTATTCCAAGATGGAAGATTATGAAACCTTTTTTTTATTTTATTCCGTTTTTTAATGCATGAAATTTCAACTTTTACTTTTTAGTTGAGGATTAACTGGCAGAAAGGCAGAAAGACAACGCCTTCGCTTTAACAGTGCTATCAGGCTCTTCTTTATTTTATAATCAAAAGAAAAGATTAAATTTACAGCTTAATAAACCTACTCAATATGAAAAAAATAGTTTGGCTTGCCTTGAGTTTAACGTGTTTTACTACGTTTGCTCAAGAAGTAATGACAAAAGAACTCTTGTGGAAATTAGGAAGAGTAAGTCCTGTTGGAATTTCAAAAGATGGGAAAAACCTGATTTACAAGGTGACTCATGCCAAGATGGAAGAAAACAGCTTTGATTCTAAAACGTATCAAATGCCAGTAACAGGTGGAAAACCTGTTGAAATTGAATCGTATAAAGATTTAGTACACGATGCCAATATTTCGCCAGATGGAAAGCATATTTTGTTCGATGAAGCAGTTAAAATCAATAAGGTTTTAGGAAAAGATTTGTATCCAACGATGGATAAATCAGATACCTATGTGTTTGATGGGTTGGATTACAGACATTGGGATACGTGGAATGACGGAACACACAACCACGTGTTTTATGCTGCTAGGGACAATCAGGACAACAAAATTGACATCATGAAAGATGAGCCATTCGATGCCCCTCAAAAACCATTTGGTGGTTCAGAAGATTACGTATGGGCTCCAGATGGAAAGTCTATTGTATATGTGTCTAAAAAGAAGTTTGGTACAGACTATGCCCTAAGTACAAATACTGATTTATACCAATATGATTTAGCAACTAAACAGACAAAAAACCTAACGGAAGCGAATGTGGGGTATGATACGCACCCAACGTATTCGCCTCAAGGTCATTTGACTTGGTTGCAAATGAAACGCGATGGATACGAAGCCGATAAAAACGATATTATTGTGCGTTTTGGCGATGTTGAGCAAAACCTAACAGCAAATTGGGACGGTACAGTCGATAGCTACCAATGGAGCAAAGACGGAAGTAAAGTGTATTTCGTTGCTGCTGTAGGTGGAACGGTGCAATTGTTTGAAGTGAACTTCCCTGGATTAAAACGCATCGCTCCTGTAGTGAAACAGTTGACAGATGGAAACTTTGACGTAACAGGTATCGTTGGATTTGACGGAGATAAAGTAGTAGTAACACGTACGGATTTCAATCACGCAACGGAAGTTTTCTCTTATGACTTAAAGAAAAAAACATGGAATCAGTTAACGAAAGTAAATGACGATATTTATTCCAAAATTGCGTTGAGCAAAAGTGAAAAGCGCATCGTGAAAACAGTAGACGGAAAAGATATGGTGACTTGGGTGGTATATCCACCGAATTTCGATCCAAATAAAAAATACCCAACTTTGTTGTATGCACAAGGAGGACCACAATCGGCTTTATCTCAATTTTATTCTTTCCGTTGGAATTTTCAATTAATGGCAGCTGAAGGCTATATCATTGTAGCGCCAAACCGCAGAGGAATGCCAGGACACGGTGTAGAGTGGAACGAGGCAATCAGTAAAGATTGGGGAGGAAAACCCATGCAAGATTACCTAGCTGCTATCGATGATGTAGCAAAAGAAAGCTATGTTGATAAAGAACGCCTAGGTGCAATCGGAGCTAGTTATGGAGGATATTCTGTATTCTATTTAGCAGGAATCCATGAAAATAGATTCAAAACGTTTATTTCACACTGTGGCGTATTCGACTTAGTAAGCATGTATGGAACAACAGAAGAAGTATTCTTCCCTAATTTCGATACAGGTGGAGCATACTGGGAAAAAGACAACAAAGATGCACAAAATGCAATTAAAAACTTTAACCCAATCAACAATGTAGATAAATGGGATACCCCTATTTTAATTATTCAAGGAGGTAAAGATTATCGCGTGCCAATCGGACAAGGACAAGAAGCTTTCCAAGCCGCACAGTTGAGAGGTATTAAAAGTAGATTCTTATACTTACCAGAAGAAAATCACTGGGTAGTTCAACCGCAAAACGCACAAGTTTGGCAAGGTGAATTTTTCCGCTGGTTAAAAGAAACACTATAGTAAAAAAAAAGCAATCCGAAAGGGTTGCTTTTTTTTTGGTGAGAGGTGAATGGTGAGAGGTGAATGGTGAGGGGTGAATGGTGAGAGGTAAATGGTGAGGGGTGAATGGTGAGAGGTAAATGGTGAGGGGTGAATGGTGAGGGGTAAATGGTGAGGGGTAAATGGTGAGGGGTGAATGGTGAGGGGTGAATGGTGAGGGGTGAATGGTGAGAGGTAAATGGTGAACGTCCCTAAATATGGTTGACCGTTTTTAAACATTAACTTCATTATTAAATATAGTAATAAATGGTTTG
>NZ_JBMVQX010000031.1:0-49509 GCF_050522745.1 Myroides sp. C15-4
AAACAAGCCAAAGCAAATCTAAAACGAGTTATTACAGAAGTTTACTTCGAGTTTAAACAGCGTTATGGTAGTCCTCGCCTTACAATAGAGCTGAACGCACGAGGTTATAAAGTGTCTAAACCGACTGTTGCTAAATACATGAAAGAGTTAGGATTACGTAGTAAAGTAGCTCGACGATATAGAATTACCACAGACTCTGAACACAATTATTTAGTGGTTGACAATATTTTAGATAGAGAATTTACACAAACCAAACCAGGGAAAGCTTGGGTGTCCGATATTACTTATATCGCTGTAAAAGAAGGGTTTATTTATCTAACTACAATAATAGATTTATTCGATAGAAAGGTGATTGGATGGAGCCTGAGTAAAGATATGTCAACGGAAAACACCACTTTAGCAGCCTTTAAAATGGCTAAAAAGAGCAGATCTTTTGAAGAAGGACTAATTTTCCATTCTGACCAAGGAGTTCAATATGCAAATTACAAATTTGCTAACTATTTAGAGTCCTTTAATGTTGTCAGAAGCATGAGTAGAACTGCGAAGCACATCACGAATACCAAAATAGATAATAACCAATGAGTAAAGGCCAATTGTTGGGATAACGCCGTAGCGGAAAGCTTCTTTAAATCCCTAAAAGTGGAGATGATTTATGGAAATTTACAATTAAATACAAAGCAAATGGAAGCGAAAGTTTTTGACCCGAACGAAGTGAACTGGCGCAAGCAATATATCGAAATGTGGTATAATAAAAAACGTAGACACTCTTACTTGAACTATCAGACAATCAACGAATTTAATCAAATAATAAATATTAATAAAGCTGCTTAACTAATTGTCCGGATTTCATTAGGATATCCACTCATAACAGATTCAAAGGAATAGCTAGTTCCCTTTTCTAAAAGGTGTTTACGCAAAAAAGACGTTATTAAGGAAGCTTCATAGCTATGTGTTGTTTTGATTTATCGACAATTACGTTCTCACGTATTTCAACATCAATTCTATGTCCTTCAAATTCAGATTTTTCAATAAGTGATCGTGTATAAGGTTCTTCTTTAAAGGCATCTAAATCCTCTTGTGTAAGTGTTAAACCAAATGAGGCTATATTAATAAATCCTTTAGAAGCAATTTGATTTTCTATTTCATCTGCATTAATAAAATATCCTACACTAAACTGTTCTGCAATAGAAGCAAAAAGAGTAGATTTACCAGAGCCATTGGGACCTCCAAACACTCTTAATCTTCTTGGCGCAGGCATATTTTAACCCCTTTAGCTAAATGGACCTTACTCTTTACTTGGTGAACTTTTTTCAATTCAGTTGTAGTACCATCAGCCTCTTGTAAAACTACAGCATCTCCTTTGACCATTTGTATGGGTAATTCTAATGCAGTAGAAATTCGTACAGCCGTAGAAGAAGCTCTTTTAGCTGCTCCTACAATCAACTTACGTTCTTCACGCAACTTAGTTGTTCCCGTATTCATTCTTTCTTTTCTTTGCATTGTAATTCACATTAATAATGATGGATGAAGTTACAAAACTTACTGCTGCTTTCCTAACTCTTTTTAATCCAAACAACCCGTACTTAAATCTTATAATTAGTCCAATAAAAAAGGGATGAACGGTTATTCATCCCTATATATTCATTCGCTTTTTATTCTTCTTTGATAAAAGTCAAAAACTCATCATAGTATTGCGCTAATAATATTTGATAGCCTTCACTTTGATCAACTTTAATTTTATCAGTTTCGGGTTGAGAGACAAAGTAGATCACAAAAGCATCAACGTGATAGGCTGGAATCCCCAAATCTTTCATTAGCTCTTCTCTAGGATATTGTTTGTAGAAAGAACTCATCGCAAGATCAATTTTCTCGTACTCTAGCATTTTGAGGTCGCGTTTTCGCTTTCCACTTAATCGATTAATGATAGCGTCAACGCTAATTCCCATTTTGAGCTCATCTGTAGCATGAAACAGTCGATTGTTTTTGTTGTATCGCTTTTCAGCTGCCGTCATTTTTTTCCCGCCAAAATCCATTTCACCTTCGCCAAATTCTTTTTTAACGATGATAATTTCCTCCAAATTTTGCCCTGGCTTAATCAACACTGGGGTAATGCGTTTCGTTTGTAAATCTGCTTCGTCAATGACGTAGCGCATAGTCGCGCTGTAATCACTCGTAAATCGCAGCGTATCTCCTAGCTGGGTTTGAATCAAGAAATAACCTGTTTGATCTGCTTGTGTCTGTTCTTTTGTCGTGGTATTTTCAATTTTAACTGGAACAATTTGCCCATTATAAAGTCGAACACGTCCATCTATTAAAGTTGCGCGTTGCGCATAAGAACTCCATCCGATGCAAAGGATGCTCAACAGAGCAACTATATTTTTCATTCGTTGTTTGTTTTGATTGGTTAAAGATATAATTACTTGAAAGAATAAAAAAAATTATTCTTCTCGCAATCCCTCAATTCTTTCCATCACATAAGCAGGGGGAACAGTAGGACGTCCAGATTTCATATCAACAAAGACCAACATAGAATATCCCGTTGTTAATAACTCCCCTTGTTGATTGTATAATTCATAATCGAATTCAATTTTGACTCCACTACATTGTTTAAAAATAGTGCGAATACACAAGTCTTCATCATATTTTGCTGGCTTTTTGTAGTTCATCGTCAGGGAAACTACGGGAAGCATAATCCCTAGTTCTTCCATTTGCTTATAGGAGATTCCTAAATTCCTCAACCACTCAACTCGCCCAATTTCAAAGTATTGCGCATAATTCCCGTGATACACTACGCCCATTTGATCTGTCTCTGCATAACGCACTCGTACGGTGTAATCGTATTTTTTCATATTCTACTTAAATTTATTTGACTAATTGAATTATAAATGTACTTACCATTTTTTTTTGAAAATTACAATGACCTAATCGTTTTTTTATCCCAAAAATTGTTCACATATTTGCCATCTGATTCGACACCGACATCAATCCAAAAAACATTCAAAAATAGTAACTGTTTTTTTAAAAATCTAACCAAAAATGCACGAATACAAAGACATGACAGCGCAATCTGCTTGGAATGCTTGTCTTGAATTCATAAAGGACAACATAGGCGAACAAGCATTCAAGACTTGGTTCATGCCTATTAAAGCCATTGAATTAACTGAAGACAAGTTATATATACAGGTGCCTAGCAAATTCTTCTATGAATGGCTAGAAGAACACTATGTAAGCATATTGAAAGTTGCGTTGACAAAAGTGTTAGGTGGCAATGCAAAGTTACTATATAAAATACAAATGGAAAATGTATCTGGCAACAAGCAGCCATTTACAGAACAGTTACCTAGTTCTCAACGAGGTCCTGTAAAACCACAAGAATTAGATGTTCCAGTTCAGAACAAAAATCCTGAACTAAAAAACCCATTCATCATTCCAGGTATTCGAAATGTAAAGATTGAATCTCAGTTAAATTCAAACTATTCTTTTGACAACTTCCTAGAAGGAGATGCAAACCGCTTAGCGCGTTCTGCAGGGATGGCTGTGTCTAAAAAACCAGGGGGGACTTCATTCAACCCTTTGTTGATTTTTGGTGGCGTTGGATTGGGAAAAACCCACTTAGCACATGCCATAGGTGTAGAGATCAAAGAATATTTTCCCGATAAAACCGTTTTGTATATTTCAGCGGAAGTATTCACCCAACAATACGTAGATTCAGTACGTAAACAAACAAGAAATGACTTCATCTATTTTTACCAATTAATCGATGTGTTAATTGTCGATGATATTCAATTCTTATCTGGTAAGTCTGGAACACAAGATGTGTTTTTCCACATTTTTAACCACTTACATCAAAATGGAAAACAAGTAATTCTAACTTCAGATAAGGCTCCTGTAGACATGCAAGATATCGAGCAACGCTTGTTATCTCGTTTCAAATGGGGATTATCAGCTGAGATTCAAACACCGGATTTTGAAACTCGAGTGAAGATTGTTAAACATATTTTATACCGTGATGGGGTGACTATGCCTGAAAACATCATCGAGTATATGGCTAAAAATGTATCGACCAACGTGCGTGAATTAGAAGGGGCAATTATTTCGTTAATTGCACAATCTTCGTTCAACAAACAAGAGGTAACGATTGATTTAGCTCGTCAAGTGATTGAGAAATTCATCAAGCATACACAAAAAGAAATTTCCATTGACTATATCCAAAAAGTAGTATCTGATTACTTCGAAATGGATATTGAAACACTGAAATCAAAAACAAGAAAGCGCAATATTGTACAAGCCAGACAATTGGCGATGTTCTTTGCGAAGAAATACACCAAAGCATCGTTAGCGAATATTGGTTCTCAAATTGGAAAACGCGATCACGCTACGGTATTGCACGCTTGTAAAACGGTAGATAACTTATTGGAGACGGATAAAGAATTCAAGAAGTTTCACGATGAAATTAACCAAAAGTTCAATATGTAATGAAAGCAAAGGTACTGATGGTTTGTTTGGGTAATATTTGTAGATCTCCTTTAGCTGAAGGAATTTTACAAGCCAAACTTCCTCAAGAACACTTTTTAGTTGATTCAGCCGGAACAGGTAATTGGCACGCAGGTGAACGACCTGATCCACGTTCGATTGAAGTCGCAAAAAAATACGGTATCGATTTAACTACCCAACGGGCAAGACAATTTAAAAAGAGTGATTTTAGTACGTTTGACTATATTTTCGTCATGGATCAGTCAAATTACAACAATGTAATCCAACTAGCTGAAACACAAGAAGACAAAGCAAAGGTTCGCCTACTTTTAGATGTACTTGATGCAACAAAAAAAGCAGAAGTTCCTGATCCGTATTACGGAGGTCCTGATGGATTTGAACACGTATTTCAACTGATTGATGAGGCTTGTATCCTCATTGCTAATAAATTAAAATCTTAGTTATTTATATTATAAACGAGGAAGAAATAGCATTTCTTCCTTTTGTTTTTTATAGGTGGCTTTACTTACCTTTGCAAATAAAAAAAACAGTTCCTCTAATTATGGATAAAGCAACTCACACTGGAACCTTGTATATGATTCCTACAACATTAGGCGACAACGACCCCATGCAAGTGCTTCCTCAAGCTGTAAAAGACACCATCGATCGATTGTCTATTTTCATTGTGGAAAATGAAAAAACGGTTCGCAAATTTATCAAGCGAATTGCACCAGATAAGAAACAGTCGGAATTAATTTTATTTCCCCTTAATAAACACACTGACCCTGCCACATATAAACAATACATCCAGCCACTTATGGAAGGAAAAGACGTAGGGGTTATCAGTGAGGCAGGTTGTCCCGGAATTGCCGATCCTGGGGCTGCCATTGTTGAACTAGCACACAAACAAAATATTCGCGTGTTGCCTTTGGTTGGTCCTTCATCTATCCTACTCGCCCTAATGGCTTCGGGAATGAATGGACAAAGCTTTGCGTTTAATGGCTATTTACCCATCGATAAAAATGAAAAGAAAAGCGAATTGAAAACCTTTGAACGCCTATCGTTTGAGAAAAGTCAATCACAAATTTTTATTGAAACACCTTATAGAAACAATCAACTCTTACAAGATTTAATCCAAATTCTACACCCTAATACGCTATTGTGTATTGCTTGTGATATTACACTAGAAAGCGAATTTATCCAAACAAAACCAATAGCTGCCTGGAAGAGAACCACGATTGATCTGCACAAAAGACCTTGTATCTTTATTTTACACAAGAATTGATCGGTGATGCGTAATGCGTGATAAGTGAATTTATGCTATAAAAAAAGGTTCGATCTTTTGAAGAAGATCGAACCTTTTTTTGTTCTTTGCTCTTTGTTCTTTGGCTTTTTGTAAAAGATATCAAAAGACGCCTAACCACCATTCACCACTCACCATTCACCACTCACCATTCACCACTCACCATTCACCACTCACCATTCACCATTCACCATTCCCTATTTCACTTTAATCGAGCAACCAATAGCCACCGTTTCTGGTTGTTCAATGGCCCTTCCTTCCAATAACGCATCGACTGCTTTTTCTACGTATTTATCCGATACTTGAGTTTCATCTTCATAGTTATCATCAATAGCACCAATGTATTTCACGATATGCTTTCCTCCTTCTTTTTGCAATACAAACACATGAGGTGTTTTTGTAGCTCCATATTGTGGGTAGATTTTTTGTCTCTCATCTAACACATAAGGAAACGTAAATCCTTGCTCTTTTGCTCTAACCTTCATCAATTCTAACCCGTCTTCTGGTTGAACAACAGGATCATTGGGGTTAATAGCGATCACTGGATAACCCAATTCCTTGTATTTATTATCTAGGGCAACAATGCGCTTTTCATAAGCTTTGGCATAAGGACAGTGATTACAAGTAAAAATCACAATAAATCCTTTGGCCTCTTTAAAATCTGCCAAACTGTGTTTTTTATTGTCGGTGCCCAATAGACTAAAATCCGTTGCTGCATCTCCTATCTTATATCCCATAACCTCTTTAAAGTCATTTACGGGCTCTATTACTTCTTCTGTAGGAGTAATTACTCCTGCGTCTTTTACCTCTTTTTTACAAGCAAAAAGAGCAAGACTACAGCATACTACTAAAACTAAATTTCTCAACATATCTTTTTTTTATTACATTAATTTTTTCAACTCATCATAGGATAAAACACCCTCGTGAAAGTAAATTTGCTTTCCATTTTTATACATTGCAGTGGCGGGTATTGCTCCACTCCAACTTTTATGCACAGCGGGAATCCACGCATTCATTCGCTTTACATCAGACAACAAAACCACAGGTGGCGTCAGCTGATGTTCTTGCACGAAAGGCTGTACCTTGGTTTCAAAATCCTTCGCTCGATCCAAACTAACTAAAACCATTTCCATTTTTGCGTTGCCTTTATTCTCCTCATAAAACTTGACAAAATCAGGAAGTTCTTCTACACAGGGCACACACCAAGTTGCCCAAAAATTCACGATATACACCTTGTCATCGTGTTGATTAACTGCTTCTAAGAGCAAGTGATAATCCTCAATTACTCCTTCCAAGGCAAAGGGTTTTTCGTAACCTGTTTCTTTTTTACAACTTATTGTCATGAAGAAAGATAGCACTAGTATAAAATATCGATTCATGGAGTATATCATCTAGGTGTCTTACAAATATATTTTTTTTACTTGAAAATATGCAGTAATTGACAAACAAAAATAGCGAAGCATATGCTTCGCTATTTTATTTTCTATCTCGTTTTATTTTTCTATTTTTTCTTTGGGATAAATAAACCCTAATCCCATACGCGTCAACATTTTTTTTACAAAGTTCCAAAAGAACTCGCGTTGACCAAATAAAGTTCCGATACAAATCAGGATCACTTTATACATGGGAAAAATAATTAAAACATACAGCACCCAATACAATAAAGGGTGTGTCAATCCTCTTTCTATACCTAAATAAGTCAAAATAGGTTTTGAAATAAACGCAGCAGTTGAACCTGTAATTGCAAATACAACTAGGATAATGACTACCTGAAAATTAGAAGTAAGTCCCCAACGTTGTTTTAACTTTTCCATTTATTTATTTTAAATCTAAACAAAAGTAGTCCTTTTTCAAATAGTAAAAAACTAATTTTTACTTAAAATATAAAAGCCATTCTGAAGAATGGCTTTTTATTCTTTTACAGTTCAATTTGATTCATAGTTTCCAAAACATATTCATGCATCACTTCGCGATAGTCTAAATGGGTAACGATGCGCAACCACCCTTTCCCAATTTCGCTAATAAGAATATTTTTCTGTTTGAGTTTATCCAAAAAAGGTTTGATTTTCGCTTCATCATCCAGACGGAAAACCAATATATTTGTTTGAACAGGGAGAATTTCTTTCACCCATGTTTTTTTGTTGAGTAACATCTCAATTTGCTTAGCTCTATAGTGATCACGTTGAAGGCGGCTCACATTATTTTTCAAAGCATACAAAGCAGCTGAAGTTAGATATCCTGTTTGTCGCATTCCTCCTCCCATTGTCTTACGAATACGAATTGCGCGCTGAATCAACTCCTTAGACCCTAGCAATACAGATCCCACAGGGGCTCCTAAACTTTTGGAGAAACACACCGAAATCGTATCAAACAAAGCGCCAAACTGCGTCGGATGTTGTGATTTGGCAACTAATGCATTCCACAGACGCGCACCATCTAAGTGCATTTTAATACCATAGGTGTCACATACCTCTTTGATACGTTCAATTTCACTCAGCTCATAACAAGCTCCACCTCCCATATTAGTCGTATTTTCTAAACACACCAACTTAGTTAACGGTAAGTGAATATTCGCAGGATCTGTATAGTGATAGATCACATCTTCAGCAGTAATTCGCCCGCGATCACCATCCACTAAAGCAGAACTTACACCATGGTGAACCGCAGCTCCTCCTCCTTCAAATTGATAAATATGCGAACTTCTATCGCAAATTAATTGATCGCCTGGTTGAGTATGTAATTTGATAGCAACTTGATTAGCCATAGTTCCCGAGGGAAAAAACAAGGCAGCTTCCATTCCAAAAAGCTCAGCAACAGCCGCTTCCAACTCATTAGTACTCCCATCTTGTTTGTAAACATCGTCCCCTACGCGCGCTTTCAGCATATAGTTCAACATCTCTGGCGTGGGCTTTGTAATTGTATCGCTAATTAAATTAATTTCCATAAATCCGCAGGAATAAGTATTTTTGCATGTAAAAGTATTAAAAAATATGGTAACCACAGAACAACAGAAGGACATTATTGATCGCCTTGGTGCGTTAAGGAGGTATCTTTGACGTCGATAAGAAGTTAATTGAAATTGCAAACGAGGAAGAAAAAACGTTTGCTCCTGACTTTTGGAATAATTCAAAAGAAGCCGAAATCATTGTCAAAAATCTAAAATCCAAGAAAAAGTGGATTGAAGACTATGAACAGGCAAAAAATCACCTAGAAGAATTTCAAGTATTGATTGAGTTTTACAACGCCAAAGAAGTATCGGAGGACGAAGTAATAGACCAATACAAGAAAACGCTGGAACTCATTGAGAATTTAGAGTTTAAGAATATGTTATCTGACGAAGGTGATAACATGAGTGCGGTCTTACAAATTACCGCAGGGGCAGGTGGAACAGAAAGTTGTGATTGGGCCTCTATGTTGATGCGTATGTACATCATGTGGTCTGAGAACAGCGGATACAAGGTCAAAGAGCTCAACTATCAAGCAGGGGAAGTCGCAGGTGTAAAAACGGTAACCTTGGAGATTGAGGGAGAATTTGCTTTTGGGTATTTGAAAGGAGAAAATGGCGTGCATCGTTTGGTCCGCATTTCCCCTTTTGACAGCAATGCCAAACGCCATACCTCTTTTGCTTCTGTTTACGTCTATCCATTAGCGGATGATACCATTGAAATTGAAATCAACCCTTCCGATATTTCTTGGGAGACCATGCGTTCAAGTGGTGCAGGTGGACAAAATGTAAATAAGGTAGAAACAGCAGTTCGCTTAAGACACCACCCTACAGGTATTATCATTGAAAATTCCGAAACGCGTTCTCAATTAGACAATAAAATCAAAGCCATGCAGCTCTTAAAATCGCAACTTTACGAAATTGAGTTGAAGAAAAAACAAGCCATGCGCGATGAAATTGAAGCTAATAAGAAGAAAATTGAATGGGGCTCACAGATTCGAAATTATGTGATGCACCCCTATAAATTAGTCAAAGACGTTCGAACTGGCCACGAAACAACAGATGTTGACTCGGTGATGGATGGCGAAATTGACGCTTTCTTAAAAGCCTATTTGATGATGATGGGACAACAAGAGGAATAATACGGTTGACAGTTAATCGGTTTACAGTTGATAATGTGAATAAAAAAAAACAAGCTTGAGTAAAAACTCAAGCTTGTTTTTTTTGTTGTTTTATAAAACTCTGGTTTAAGGATAATTATCCTTAAATCATTAATTTAAACAAAGTGCAAAGTGCAAACAACGAAGAACAAACAACGAAAAACAAAAAAACTAATTCACCTTCTTCATGACATCTTTCAACATATGGCGAATTTCCTGAAACATTGCTTTTGTATCAGCTTCTCCTAAATCTTCGGGTTTAAATTCTTCTGTCGCAATACTACAGGCATATTCCCATATTTCGAGGATATCGTATGCTTTGATTCGGTAAGGCTCATAAAAGGTATTGTCTGAATGCAATTCATAGGTTTCCTCATCAATGCGATAGACGCGTTTATATACCACTCCCTCATTCGCAGTCATAATAATATACGTTCGTCCATTGCGGATATACTCCAGCTGTTCAATATAACTTCCAATAATAAACGAGCCTTCTTGATGGGGTGGCATCGAATCGCCTTCAATGGGAAATGCGCGATACTTTCCATCTCGTAAAAAAGGCAGGGAAATTTGATCGAGATTTTGGATAAATTCAGGATCAGCATAGCCTGATAAATACCCCGCTCTTGCTTTATGTGGAATAATCTCAATGAAATTATTTCCATTGGGATCTACCATAATGGGCAATAAAATGCGATTATCTTCCAATTTCAATAAATCTTGCATGGGCACCTTTCTCAAATCAACCGAAATAAGTAAATCCACGCTTACGTGAAAATAGCGAGAGATTTTCAACAAAACTTCCAAAGGGGGTTCAGATGCCCCTTCTTCGTATTTTGAATAACGGGCACGCGTAATGAGTAGCGAATCTGCGACTTTTTGCTGAGACAATTCTTTCTGTGCTCGCAAATACCTGATGTTATCTGATAAGTATGACATTTGCTATTATTTATAGCATCAAATATACTAATTATTGCTAACATACGTAGTAAGTTTGTTTAAAATATTTTAAACTCAGGCAGATGGAACGCGCCATTGTACATTTAGATTTGGATAGCTTTTTTGTTTCTTGCGAGCGATTGATCAATCGTCAACTCGCTGGAATCCCTCTTATTATAGGTGGAGGTGACCGGGGAGTCGTGTCGAGTTGTTCGTATGAGGCACGTACATTTGGCGTGCGTTCAGCCATGCCCATCCGCATGGCGATGCACTTGTGTCCACAGGCCAAGATTATCAAAGGAGACATGGAATTATACAGCAAAATGTCAGCAGAAGTAACGGAAATTATAGCAGAAAAAGCTCCTGTAATGGAAAAAGCAAGCATTGACGAATTCTATCTTGACTTAACGGGAATGGATCGCTTTTTTAGTACAAATCAATGGGCCGCCGAATTAGCTGCTACCATCAAAAAAGAAACCCATCTCCCTTTAAGTTATGCCTTATCGATCAACAAAACCGTTTCAAAGATGGGCACTAATGAAGCTAAACCTGCTGGAGCCCTTGTCATTCCCGAAAAAGAGGTACGTCCTTTTCTCAATCCCTTGTCGATTCGCAAGATTCCCATGCTTGGACAAGCTACCTATGATTCACTCGCGCGCTTGGGTATCCGCACCATTGAAACCCTGTCGAATATGCCTTCGGACATCCTGTTTCAACTCTTAGGTAAAAATGGATTAGACATTTGGAAAAAGGCTAACGGCATTGATTATACGCCTGTTGAACCTTATCGAGAACGCAAATCCATCTCAGCAGAACACACCTTTGCTCAAGATACCATTGACCTCATCTTAGTAAGAACAACCTTGTTAGGCATGGTAGAACGTCTCGCTTTTCAATTGCGATCAGAAGGTTGGTTGACCTCTGTGGTATCCGTAAAAATTCGGTATACCAATTTTGACACGGAAACGAAACAGTGTAAAATTGCCTATACCTCAGCCGATCACCTACTCAATACGCATGTACTGGATTTATTCGAAAAGCATTACCAACGTCGCATGCGATTGCGATTGATCGGAATTAATTTCAGCGGATTAGTAAGAGGGAACTATCAAATCAATCTATTTGAAGATTCTCAAGAGATTATGGCACTCTATGAAGCCATGGACCAAATTAAAAAACAATACGGCATACAGGCAGTTCACCGCTGCTCTAGTGCGATACTCAAAACTAAAAAGAAATAAAGATGTTGTTAAATTGTCATTCTTACTATAGTCTGCGCTTTGGCACGATGTCCTTAGCCCAATTGGTAAACAGAGCCAAAGAACTAAAAATAAAAACCTTAGCCTTAACAGATATCCACACCTTTTATGGCGTGTATGACTTTATTCGCCTGTGTCAACAAGCTGCTATTAAACCGCTTATTGGCGCTGAGTTTCGCGTAGATCAACGCTTACAATATATCGTTATAGCCAAAAGTGAACGTGGTTTTACTGCCATTAATCAATACATTTCTCAACATAATAAAACCAAACAACCCTTCCCAACAAAAGCACCGTACTTGGTTGATACCTTTGTTATCTATCCTTTAGAGAACTGTCCTCCTACCCTTGCAGATCACGAATACATTGGCGTCAAAATGAATCAACGCAATCTACTCTATCAAGAACAGTGGAAAAAACTTGCACATCAAATGGTTGTTTTACACCCTGTGACAATACAACATTCAGAAGAATATGAGCTACACCGTATTCTACAAGCAATTGATCAAAATACGCTATTGAGTAAATTAGATCCCAATACCTGTGCGTTACCTGATGAAACCCTGGTCAGTGAAGCAACCTTGTCTCAACACTTTGCCTCTTTTCCTTCCTTACTTGCTAATACGGAGAAAATTACAACCGAGGCTACTTTTTCTTTTGAATCCAGAAAAAGTAGAAATAAACTACATTTCACCGACAGCAAGGCCCGTGATTTACAGCTTCTCACTCAACTTGCTCAAGAAGGATTAACACGTCGTTATGGCAGTAAAAATACCGAAGCGCAAAACCGATTAACAAAGGAATTAGCCGTTATTGAGCAATTGTCTTTTGCCAGCTATTTTCTCATCATTTGGGATATTATTACCTACAGTACATCACAGGGTTTTATGCATATCGGAAGAGGAAGTGGAGCCAATAGTTTAGTAGGGTATTGCATTGGCATTACCAATGTTTGTCCCTTAGAACTCGACTTGTACTTTGAGCGTTTTTTAAATGTCAATCGAAAATCTCCTCCCGACTTTGATATTGATTGGTCGTGGACCGATCGCGATGCGATTATCGATTATATCTTTGATCGTTATGGCAGTGAACACGTTGCTTTTTGCGGTGCCATGTCTACCTTTAAATCGCGTTCTATTGTACGGGAAATCGGCAAAGTATACGGTTTAGCCAAAGAAGAACTCGACCAGCTCAACAGTCGATATACGAAAGATCCAATCGATAACAACTCCGTCGTACAACTGATTCATCAATATGGGCAGCTATTGGAGGGATTTCCCAATCAACGTACCATGCATGCCTGTGGAATTTTAATTTCAGAAGAACCAATTACACAGTTTACTGCTTTAGATTATCCACCCAAAGGCTATGCTGTTGCGCAATTTGACATGCATATTGCCGAGGACATTGGCTTTGAGAAATTCGATATCCTCAGCCAACGCGGTATTGGACACATCAACGAAACAGTAGCGCTTATTCAACAGAACCAAAACTTAACAGTAGATATCCGCAATATTGCGCTTTCAAAAAACGAATCGCGATCCAATGCCTATTTACAAGTGGGAAACACCATCGGCTGTTTCTACATTGAAAGTCCAGCTATGCGTGGATTATTGAGAAAATTAAAGTGTAACGATTACAAAACATTAGTAGCAGCTTCGTCTATTATCCGACCTGGAGTTGCCCAAAGCGGTATGATGCAAGAATATATTTACAGACACAACCACCCCAATCAATTTGAATATTTTCACGACGTTTTTAAGGATCAACTTGGGGAAACCTATGGTATTATGGTGTATCAAGAGGACGTCATCAAGATTGCTCTTCACTATGGCGGGTTACCTGCTGAAGATGGCGATATTTTGCGTCGTGCCATGAGCGGAAAAAGTCGTTCCAAAGAAGGCTTACAAGCCGTTCGAAATCGATTTTTAACACTATGTGCAGCAAAAGGTCATCCACAAGCCCTTAGTGAAGAAATTTACCGCCAAATTGAATCTTTTGCAGGCTATTCGTTTTGTAAAGCACATTCGGCTTCTTATGCCATTGAAAGCTATCAAAGCCTATATCTCAAAGCACATTACCCTTTGGAATTTATGGTCGCTGTAATCAATAACCAAGGCGGATTCTATCGTACGGAGGTTTATGTACACGAGGCTAAAATGTCAGGAGCTCGCGTCTTTCCTCCTTGTATCAACCGAAGCAACCAAGGAGCTACCTTGAAAAAAAGAGATATCTTTTTGGGATTTGACCTAGTGAAAAACCTCAATACGGCTTTGATTAATGCCATATTGAGCGAACGTCAACGACAAGGCAATTATACCTCACTTGAAAACTTTATTCAACGCGTAAACATCAATCTTGAAGCCTTGGAAACCTTAATTTTCATTGGAGCTTTTCAATTTACAGGACTCCAAAAAAACGAATTGCTCATCCAAGCGAAATTGCTGTATCACAAGAACAAATCCAATCCTACTTGGCAGTTGTTGCAAGAACCAATCAAACAATTTAACTTCCCAAAATTAAAACGCGCTCCAGAAGAAGATGCTTTTGATGAGCTGGAATATTTGGGCTTTCCTGTATCTTGTAGTCCTTTTAACCTCTTACAGACTAAATTTAGAGGCGAAATAACCACCAAGGACTTCCTCTACCACAAAGATGAAAATACGCGCTTAGTGGGCTATTTAATCGCGTTAAAACCTATTCAAATCAAAAATGGGTTAATGTACTTCGGTACGTGGATCGATACCAATGGAGATTACTTTGATACTGTTCACTTTCCTACGAGCTTACAACAATACCCCTTTCAAGGTAGTGGCTGTTATTTGCTATTGGGAACCATTCAAATCGAATATGATGTCCCTACACTCCATATTCTCAAAATGGCGAAACTTCCATTTATGACAGACCCGAGATATCAGGTAGTGGATAAACAAAATGCAAAAGGAAAAGTGAAGTTGTAAAAAGTAAATTGGAGTTTGTGCAGTTTGCGCGTTGTGTAAGTTATTTTATTTAGCTTGGCTACGTTTTTTTAAAGTGGCCCCTAAACTGCTACACTTGATCCAAAACGGTTCAACCAAAAAGGCAAAAAAAAATCCCCTAACTAGGAGATCAAAATAAAAAAAAATGGCAAGCTACCTACATCGCACCGCTACAACCACATACCTTTGCTGCGTTCCCACCCTGGAGGATTCTGCAGGAGCTGGTCGTGTAGGACTTGCCGTTGCAAATATACAACCATTTTATATTTTTCCAAGTGTTTCCAACTATTATAATAACTTTTGTATATTGTAATAAAATTAAAACGACCGATGAAAAGACCTAACATGCTTATACCCTTAGCCTTATCTTTAACCATTTTCAGTTGTTCTGAAAAAAATAATTTGGAAAAAAATGTAATTTCTTTAAATACATCCGAATTAAAGCAGGTTTACAACGATAAAGAGGCTATAAAATTAAGTTTAAACCTTGCTCCAAACACCGAACTCGACTCTGTTGTGTATTACCTAAATGACCTTCGTTTGGGCGCATCAAAAGGCAATGACGTATTTACTGCTCCACTAAAAGGGCAAAAATTTGGGCAATATATCCTCAAAGGAACCGCTTATTCCAACAAAGAAAGCATCGATGTTTCTACTCGTATTGCTATTCTTTCTTCAGTTGCTCCTCAATTAATCAATTATTCGATCGTCAATACGATTCCACATGATATCAAAGCCTATACACAAGGACTAGAACTACACCAAGGTATCTTATTCGAAAGTACTGGAAATGGGGAAGGCATTGGAACTGGGACAAAAGGTGTATCAAGTGTACGTCAACTCAATCCCAAAACAGGAGAAGTTATGAAAATCAAAGAACTTCCCATGGAGATCTTTGGCGAAGGTTGTACTATTTTAAACAATAAGCTGTATCAATTGACTTACAAAAACAATGAAGCTTACGTTTACAATCCAGATACCTTTGAGAAAATCGCAACCATTCCTTACTTCCAAAGAATGGAAGGTTGGGGCTTGTGTAATGACGGTACTTACCTGTATATGACGGACGGCTCTGAGAAAATTTATAAACTAAATCCTGATACATTCGAAAAAGTAGATGAGATCACCGTGGCTGCTCAACGCGAAATTTTGGTAAATATCAACGAACTCGAATGGGTAAATGGCAAGATTTACGCCAATTTCTACGGCAAAAGCGGTGTAGCTATTATTGATCCTACTACAGGATCTGTGGAAGGGATTATTGATCTTTCGCAGTTATTTGATATGGTTGAACGCCACCCTGATTTAGACGTATTAAATGGTATAGCGTACAATGCTAAAACCAACACATTCTTTGTTACTGGTAAAAACTGGAACAAAATGTTCGAAATCAAGATTATTGAATAACGTTATTGAAGATGGGTGATGAGAGAAGGGTGAATCTTGAGATAAAAAGAATTTTCTTTCAATGAAAAATAAAACAGCGATGGCTTCCGATTGGAAGCCATCGCTGTTTTATTTTAGTTTACGGTTGTTTACCACTTACCACTCACTACTTACTACTTACTACTTACTACTTACTACTTACCACTCACTACTCACTACTTACCACTCACTCATACAAACTCACCCCATTGACATCTGTCGTTAATACTTCAGACATATAATCGAAAAAGGGTTTCATTGCTTCAAATGTTTCCAATATTTCCGCAATAAATTTGGGTTGTAGAATTTCCTCATCGGTAAAGGAACGCATCACTAAAAACTGTTTTTTTCGCAACAAGTCAATCGCAGGGTGTTCCTTATCAAATCCTTTAGGTGCAGTTTTAAGCTCCTCGCCTACTAATCCTCCAAAGGTTTGAATAAATCGTGAATCGTTGATCAGCTCGCGCATTTCAGAATCGTCTAGTGCGATTTCTTTGCGAATGCGCAATAAATCATCTTTATTGGGTTCCCAGAATCCACCGCCCACAAAACTCTTTCCTGGTTCAATATTCAGGTAATATCCTCCGCGTAACAAAGGCTTTTTTCGTCCAATATGTAGGCCAAAATACGTTTTATAAGGAGTCTTGTCTTTAGAAAAACGCACATCGCGGTACAAGCGGTGTACGTGAAATAATTCTACCTCATCTACAACAGCCATTTGATCATAAACACATTTAAAAAATGCTTTTACTTCCGCAAAAACCGCATCAATTTGTGGTTTATTATCGGTAAACCAAGGCTTATTATTATTCTTTGCAAGGGCCTCTAAAAGGGCTATATGTTCTTTTTTTAAGTGATCCATAGTTTTTTTATCAACGATTGACAAACAAATTTACTTTAAAATATCCGTATTTTTTAAAATATAGCGCTGACGCTGTTCATCATCAATTAACAATCCATCTCGAATGTATGCATCCATTGTGCCATATTTAGCCTCAATAGCAGTAAACATAGCCTCTAAATAGTTGGGTTTAATCCAAGAGAAGTTTTCAATTACTTCATAGTCAATTTTTGGAAACAAGAATTTTCCAAATTTCGCTAATTTCATTCGACCTGTAACATCCTCAACACGTCCATTATTCGAAAGTAAATACTCCTCCATAATCGTTTGACGATCTACATTTAGAAGGCTCAAAACAATAGCACCTATCATGCCTGTACGGTCCTTCCCCGCCGAACAGTGAAACAAAGTCCCTTCATCATAATCCATAATACGCACGACAATCTCGCGAATTTTTTCTGGATTATCCAACACATAAACCCCATAGAACTCTTCGACTGCTTCATTTGATTCTTTTGGTGTTACTCGACCTTTTAGTACCTCTTTTTTCGCTTTGCTAAACATATCCTCCGAATCTTCAAAGGCTTGTATATTGTAGTAATATGAAACGGTTGCTGGTAAGCGATCTGGGTGTTTTTTAATTTCCCTATCTGTTCTTAAATCAATTACCTGAGAAATTCCATAATGCTCCAACACTTTGAAATCCTTCTTTTTTAGTTTTCCTAAATGCCCACTGCGATAGAAATGTCCTGGCTTAATCACGCGCTGATCTTGTGTGATAATTCCTCCTAATTCGCGAACATTTGATACTTGGTTAATCGCTACTCCTTCATTTGCTTCTTGATATAAGGATTGTTGCTTCGCTGTGGGGATAAATGGGCTCGTTGCACCATTTGCATAGCGTTGGGTCAAAGCTTCATAATTTTCAGTTGTGTCCAGCTTTGAAAACACAATGGGCTGATAGGCATGCTTATAAGAACAGCTTCCTAAAAACAGCATTCCCCCCATTAAAAATAACAATCTAATTTTTTTCATCACGTACTTTGTATTAACCTCTCTCAAAGTTAAGCATTTCTATTCTATTTCTGCGTTTCCACCCGAGATACAAAAAAAGCAATGCGATTGACGCATTGCTTCGTATACATTTTGGTAGTTTCTCATTAAACGCCCATAAATTGGAAGGGTTTACTAGCAACTAAATGATCATTTGACAAACCGAAATACTGTTGTCTTTTTGAAACATCTAATTTTCTAACACCGGCTTTTTCACCAAAATCTAGTGTTTTTAGATCCAACCACAAGGGTGATAAAGTCAAGGGATCTTCGTAATAATAGACTAAATTCTTCTGATCGGAAACAGCTCTCCATTTGGTTGAAGATAAGTTAGGATAGCCTTCAATGTGTACGCCATAAGGAACAGAACAGTTGCGGATAACACTAAATGCTGATCCAACAGCGACCATGGTATCATCACTCTGATCTACTGCCGTTGCATAATACGACGCTCTGGCAAAGCGATCTTCTGATCTTCCTGTTCCTGGCAATACCTGATTTCCGGGTAAAAATGCCCAATAATCACGGATAGCCAACTGTTTGTCATAAGTTGGTGAATTCGTTACTACCGTATAAGAAGGATCGTGATAAATCTTCAATTTTCCATCGATATACTCCAATACGGCATTATCTCCTTTAGCGTCTGACATGGTTAAGTGAACGGTTGCTAAAGTTGTTCTCCCTGGTGTATTTGCAGTAACTACAGTCACTGGATTTTTTTGTAAATCCGCTACTGCTTCAGCTACAGTTGCATAGTTGTCTAGTACATACTGTGCCCAGATCGCTAAACTCATTCCCTTTTGTTTTCCATTTGGATCATAATCGGGATATTGGGATTCAACCAGCCACAGAATATTAGCAACAAGTCCTTCTTCATTCATTCCATCTGTTGTCGCAATATCAAAAGCAGATACAATAACGCTTCCGTATTTTGACTTCCATTTGGCAGAGGCTTTCCCTACTTCACCTGTGCGCTCTATTCCTCTTGGAAAAACCCAAATATTCGGGTCAATTTCATCTTTCCAGTCCATTGATCGCGCAGTAATTATGGTATTATTAGGCCCTTTGTACACCACTCGGGTACACGCATAGGCATCTGATGCAACGGGTAGTAAAAAGGCTGCTAAAGCTAAATTAGCTACCCAAATTTTCCATTTTTTCATAGATATAGGTTTTTATGTGTTTTTTATTTCAATGCTTGTTTAAATGCTCGTAATGCTCGCTCTCTAGCCAACTTGTGATCGACCATAGGCTCACAATAAGGTAGCTCTTGTTCCAATGGTATCCATCGCTTGATATAATGTCCTTCTTTATCAAACTTTTTTTGCTGTTCAGTGGGATTAAAAATCCGAAAGTACGGAGCTGCATCACAACCACATCCTGCTGCCCATTGCCAGTTTCCCACATTTAAAGCCAAATCGTAATCGTTGAGCTTTTGAGCAAAATACGCTTCTCCCCAGCGCCAATCGATCAACAAGTGTTTTACCAAAAAGCTTGCCACAACCATGCGTACGCGATTATGCATATATCCTGTTTCATTCAATTCACGCATGCCTGCATCAACCAAAGGATATCCAGTTTCCCCTTTACACCATTTCTCAAATTCACTTTCGTCATTTCGCCATGCAATCTTTTCGTATTCTTTTTTAAAACACAAACGAGCGGAATGCGGATAATGATACAAGATCGCCGTAAAGAACTCCCGCCAAATCAATTGACTCAACCAAGTATCGTTATCTACCAAGGCTTGTGCTACACAAGCGCGAATGGAAACAGTACCGAATCGGATGGCTATTCCTAAATGCGTTGTTGCATCTAGGGCCGGGTAATCGCGATTTGCTGTATAATTTTGGATAATGGATCGATCAAACACGGGAGGTTCATATTGCCATGTGCTATCGGCTGTATAACCTAAATCAGCTAAACTAGGCATATTATGTTGTGTTTTTCCAACAAAATACGACTCTTGTAGCGGAATTTCCCACGCTTGTACGTGCTGTTGTGTCAGTGTATTTCGCCATAATTTAGCATAAGGAGTATATACTTTATAGGGTGTTTGATCGCTCTTCAACAATTCATCTGCACGAAAAATAACCTGATCTTTATATGCGTAAAAACCGATATTTTTCTCCGCTAAGAAGTGTTGTACGGTCGCATCGCGTTGTCGAGTTAAAGGTTCGTAATCTTCGTTGGTATACACCGCTTGAATCGAATACGTAGTCGTTAATTTTTCAAATACTTGCAATACAGTATCGCAAAAAAAACACATTTGACTATTCAAGGTATTTAGCTCGGCATTTAGCTGTTCTAGTGCTTGATAAAAGTACTGCACGCGTTTGTCGTCTTTAACGGGAAACTGCGACAAAATAGCCGTATCAAAAATGAATAGAGGTAGTACTTTTTTTCCGGATTGTATAGCGTGATACAAGCCTACATTATCGTGCAAGCGAAGATCTCTTCTAAACCAAAATATTACAATTTCTTCCATATTGATCAACCTGACTAAAAAGACCCTTTATTCCATAAAATAAAGGGTCTTTAAAGATAACTTTTTTTTATTTAAAAATAACCAATAATACTCATCCATGTTGTTCCCACAACTAAATAAATAGCCAAGAGTAAAAGTCCAATAGTCAACCCATAGATCCACCAAGACTTCAATTCTACATAACCACTTCCAAAGAATACGGGTGCCGGACCATGTCCATAATGCGTTAAGGTACCGTAAATAGACCCCATGAAACCTAAGCTCAATGCCAACAGCATTGGCGGTACACCCAGCGAAATCCCCACTCCCAATAAAGCAGCGTACATCGCTGCAACGTGTGCGGTTGCACTGGCAAAGATATAGTGGCTAAAAAAGTACACGACAACCAGTAAAGGATAAGCATAATGCCAATCGATCCCGCCCATTTGCACCTTGATCAAATCGCTAAACCATCCAATAAATCCAAGCGTATTGAGTGAACTAGCCATCATAACCAGTACAGCAAACCACACAATGGTATCCCACGCTCCTTTTTCGGATTTGACATCCTCCCAGGTTAACACGGAGGTTAACAAGAGAATAGACAGCCCAATAAAAGCTGTTGTTGTGGCATCAATGGTAAATAAATCTCCTGTGATCCACAAGAAAAGCAAGATAAAAAAGGTGAGTAACATCAATTTTTCTGGTAGGGTTAACTTCCCCATTTCTTTTAATTTTCCTGCTGCAATCTTAGGAGCATCTCCTGTTTTTTTTAATTCAGGTGGATAAATTTTATACAACACCAAAGGCGTGATAATAAATGCAACAACCCCTGGAATAAATCCTGCGATTGCCCAATTCATCCAACTGATATTAATTCCCATATCGGCGGCAAATTTCTGACACATCGGATTACTCGCTGTTCCTGTTAAGAACATAGCTGACGTAATGAGATTGAGATAATAACAATTCAGCGTCAAGAAAGACCCTACTTTTTTCTTTGTTTCTTCTTTTGATGGATCCGAACCAAAGTTCATTGCCATAGATTTCATAATAGGATAAATGATTCCTCCCCCACGAGCCGTATTACTTGGAATGGCAGGTGCCAATACCAAATCGGCCAAACCTAATCCATACGCTAATCCCAAGGTACTTTTACCAAAAGCGCGAATAAACAAATACGCAATTCGATTGCCCAATCCAGTTTTGATAAAACCACGAGCAATAAAAAAAGAAATCCCGATTAACCAAATTACTTTATCTCCAAATCCCTGTAAGCTCAGTGTGATGGATTTCCCTGCATTTCCAGGCGCTAGTAATTGAAAAAAGGCAGTGAGTCCTACAGCAATCATACACATAGTTCCCATTGGAGCTGCTTTTAGGATAATCCCTAAAATAGTACTGACAAAAATGGCAAACAAATGCCAAGCTTCGGTTGTTACACCCGTTGGAATTGGACAAAACCACAAGATTAAGCCTACGATTACCGTTATTCCAAAATTTTTTAAATTTACTTCTTTCATTGAAGGAGTCTTTTATTCATTATTGTAATCGACATTGAAATTGGATAAAGGCAAGAGTAGAATTATAGGACTTCGTTTGTTCAACACTGGTCTTAAAATTGTCTATTTGCACCCCAACTTGTAAGCGAGCACCATAATTCTTTAAGAATTCGAGACTAACCATAGGAACCCACGTTTGTCTTGCATTTGAATTGAGGTGTGCACTACCATCTAAATATTCATAACGGCAAGCAAATTCGATAGTTTGCAAGCGTTTTTTCCCTAATTCATAACGGACATTAGGCAAAACGTAGAAACTCTTCATCAAGTAGTCTTTCATATCACCAATGCGTTGATCAACGGGTTGATTAAAGAAAATAAAGTGATTGGTTCCTTGTTTCGCTTCTAATTGAAAGTCAATACTCCAACGGTCACTTATTGGAAAGAAAGCCGTTGCTTCTGCTCCCACAGCGTAAACGGTTTGACGTTGTACTTCTCCAACTCCACCACTAACTCCCACGTTAATCTTGTGTTTGGGATCTACATTAAATAACAGTCGGCTTGAGTAGTGCTTTCCATCATCATTATCTGTTTTATTTTTTCCATTTCCATTGGTCACTGAAATACCATAGCTCATGGGAATTTTCCCTAAATCGACACTACCTGTAACCGCAGCGCCAATTTGGAAGCTTGTCCACCCATTATCGCCAAATAAATAATAGGAGTTGGAATAATCGATCGATTTTACAACATCTACTGGATACGTTTCCTCCACTCCAAACAAAGGCCTAAACTGCCCTACTGTAAATTGTAAATAGCGATTTAACGTGTACTTAGCATAAGCATTTTCCAATACTTTCGTTTTGGGATCTGATTTAAAATCTGCCAAATTCACCAAAGCCACTACTTCTAGATTCTCTGTTACTTTTGCATTCATCGATACGCGCATACGTCTAATTTCAAAAGAGTTATTTGTTCCCTCTCCATCACCATAATGCATTCCATTAATATCTACTCCTCGTTTAAAATTATCCAAATAGCGCGCTTGAAAAACACCACCTACTTTAAATTGAGGATACGTTTGCGAAGTATCATTTAAGACAATTTTATCTTCAAATACTCGAATGGTATCTTGTACTATTCCCTGTTCCTGTGCCAAACTATTTACCCCAGTACACAAGCCTATTCCCAAGAGGAATAGGCTTTTTAACACCCCAATTTTATCTTTCATTTTACTTCTTTTTAAACTTGAGAAAACTAGCGCGATTGTATTCATAATTCATACGAGCAATGTTTAAAACAGAAATTCCCTGTGGGCATTCTACCTCACAGGCTTCTGTATTAGAGCAGTGCCCAAATCCCTCTTCATCCATTTGCACAATCATATGCAAAGCGCGTTCTTTTCTTTCTTGTTGTGATTGAGGCAACAAGGCTAATTGTGTAATTTTTGCAGAAGTAAACAAAGCAGCACTACCATTTTTACACGTTGCCACACATGCACCACATCCAATACAAGCTGCCGAATCAAAAGCGGCTTCTGCCGTTTCATGCGAAACAGGAATCGTATTAGCTTCTGGTGCTTGTCCCGTATTAACGGATACATATCCACCAGCAGATATAATACGATCAAAAGCACTTCGATCCACTTTCAAGTCCTTTTTAACAGGAAATCCAGCGGCTTTAAATGGCTCAATTAGTATTGTTTCGCCATCTTTAAACTCTCGCATATGCAATTGACATGTCGTTGTATTTTCTAGTGGGCCATGAGCATTTCCATTAATTACCACCCCACATTGTCCGCAAATTCCCTCTCTACAATCGTGATCAAATTCAATAGGGTCTTCTTTTTTTGAAATTAATTGCTCATTTAAGGTATCCAACATTTCTAAAAAAGACATATGTGTGTTCACATTATCTATCGCATAATCGACGAGTTTACCTTCAGATTTGCGATCTTTTTGTCTCCATATTTTAAGATTCAATTTCATAGCCCTATTATTTATAACTACGGATAGTTGGTTTTACGTATTCAAATGTTAATTCTTCTTTATTCAAAATGGGTTCTCGATCCAATGATCCTGGCCATTCCCAAGCAGAAATAAACTGGAATTGCTCATCATTACGAGCAGCCTCACCTTCTTCTGTTTGGTATTCTTCTCTAAAGTGTGCCCCACAAGATTCATCACGGGTTAAAGCATCATAGCACATTAAAGTTCCGATTTCTAGATAATCTGCCACACGTCCTGCTTTTTCAAGCTCCGAATTAATCGTTGCATTGGTACCGGGAACGTGTACGTTGGTATAAAATTCGGCTCTTAATTTTTTGATTTCATCAATAGCAAATGTCAAACCTTCTTTTGTACGGGCTAAACCGCAGTAATCGTACAAGAGTTTGCCAAGTTTTTTGTGGTAGTAATCCACTGTTTTATTTCCATTGATTTTCAAAAGCCCTTCTAATTTGTCCTTAACTTCTTGTTCTGCTTTTTCAAATTCTGGATGATCGGTTTCGATTTTACCAACTCGAATTTGATCAGCTAAATAGTTTGCAATCGTATAAGGTGCAATAAAGTATCCATCTACCGAAGCTTGTAAAAGTGAATTAGCTCCCAATCGGTTAGCTCCGTGATCAGCAAAATTGGCTTCACCTAAAGCAAATAACCCAGGAATAGTTGTCATTAACTCATAATCTACCCATAATCCCCCCATAGAGAAGTGAGCTGCTGGTGAAATCATCATGGGTTCTTTATAAGCATTTGTACCTGTAATTTTTTCATACATGGTAAATAAGTTGCCGTATTTTTCAGCAATTTTTGCTTGCCCTTGCTCTTTGATTGCCTTAGAGAAATCGAGATAAACGGCATTTTTCAATGGTCCTACCCCATATCCAGCATCGATGCGTTCTTTAGCTGCACGAGAAGAAATATCACGTGGAGCTAAGTTTCCAAATGCAGGATAGCGTCTTTCTAAGTAATAATCGCGTTCTTCTTCTGGGATATCATTCGCGAATCTCGTTTCATTTAGATTTTTCGGTACCCAGATACGACCGTCATTACGCAGCGATTCCGACATTAGCGTTAACTTCGACTGATAATCACCCGATTGAGGTAAAGACGTTGGGTGAATTTGTGTCCAACTTGGTGAAGCAAAAAACGCTCCTTTTTTATGTGCACGCCAAATGGCAGAACCATTACACCCCATCGCTAAGGTGGACAAATAATATATTTTACCAAACCCTCCTGTTGCGAGTACAACAGCATGAGCGGCATGTCTTTCAATTTCCCCTGTTTCTAAGTTTCGCACAATTACACCTCTTGCTTTTCCATCGATCACCACCAGATCCAACATTTCATGCGAAGAGAATAAAGCTACAGTCTTCTTACTCACCTGACGCATCAGTGCTTGATACGTTCCCAGCAACAACTGTTGTCCCGTTTGCCCTCGAGCGTAAAAGGTACGACTCACCTGCACCCCACCAAAGGATCTGTTATTCAAGTATCCGCCGTATTCTCTACCAAAAGGAACTCCTTGTGCTACAGCTTGATCGATTAAATTAACTGAACATTCGGCTAAGCGGTACACATTGGCCTCTCTAGCTCTGAAGTCACCTCCTTTTAACGTATCAACGAACATGCGGTAAATACTGTCCCCATCGTTTTTGTAGTTTTTGGCAGCATTCACTCCCCCTTGTGCCGCTACAGAATGCGCACGACGCGGTGTATCTTGAAAACAAAACGATTTGACATTATATCCCATTTCACCTAAAGAAGCTGCTACTGAACTACCAGCTAATCCCGTTCCAATTACAATGACATCCAGTTTTTTTCTGTTTGCTGGATTGACCAAACGAGCATTTTTTTTGTAGTTAAACCATTTTTCTTCTAATGGTCCTCCAGGAATTTTTGCGTCTAATTTCATAACAAGCTTGTATTAATGGGTGATATAAATATAAATGGGCATCAAAGCGAATCCTACACAAAGAATAACGGCATAGGCAACACCGAATACGTTAATCCAACGGACGTATTTCGGATGAAATAACCCCAGTGTTCTCACGCCACTGGTAATTCCGTGAATCAGGTGATAAGCAAGGGCTATCATAGCAATAACATAGACTACCACCAGCCATAACTCTTGAAAGGCCGTTACGACCACGGTGTATAAATCTTTATTGCCATTGGCGTCTAAACCGATGGTTCCAAATTTATAGACATACCAAAAATTTTGAAAATGAAGCACCAGGAAGATTAAAATGATCACACCTAAAACCCCCATATTTCGGCTATACCATTTGCTGGCTCTACCTCTTCTGTCGCGTTTGTAAGTACCGCCCGCTTTTTGGTTTTTTGAGGTAATGATCAAGGCGTAAATTGCATGTCCTATAATAGACAAGTAGAGCACATAAGACACTGCTTTCACTAGCGGATTACCGGTTAAAAAATGGGAATAAGCATTGAAGCTTTGCTGGGCGTGCTCGGGTTCTAGAAACAACTGGGTGTTCCCTAAAAAGTGAATCAGTAAAAAGAAACACAGAAACAACCCTGTTCCTGCCATTACAATCTTTCTTGAGAGTGTATTCATCTTATTTTTGTTTTAATAATTAATTTATAAAGGAGCATCTAATTTCATCCTATGGAACGATAATAAGAACCACATAAATAGTACCAAAAAATAATTTTACTTGTCTTTTTTATCTTTATTTGTAAAACAAATAGACAGTATTTTAAAATCCATACGCATAATCACACTTAATTAATACTAAAATTAGTAATTATTCTAAATATTTATCAGAAAATTAATCAATTTTACAATAATTTAAAACAATACAGAATGAGTATAAATTAGCGCTTGGTACATTTGTTCTAAAATGTGCGTTTTTAGCGTTGAAATCGCTATCTTGGAAATGAAATTAAAAAAAAACTTTTCCTAAAAATGTAACAATTATCATAGTTAGGCATCTAATTGTAATATGAAACAAAAAAGTCTTGAGTTAGAGTTTGTTAACCTTTTGGAAGAGCATCAAAATCTCATCCACAAAATTTGTCGGCTCTATACAGATGAGGAATCAGCTCATAAAGATTTGTTTCAAGAAATCTCCATTCAGCTATGGAAAGCATACCCCAGCTTTAGAGGGGAATCAAAATTTACAACTTGGGCTTATAGAATTGGACTGAATACAGCCATTTCTCTATTTCGAAAGAAAAGCAGGCAAATCAACACGACGAGTTATGATCCTGTAATCCATCATTTTCAATATCAAGAGTACAACGAAGAAGAAGAGCAACAGCTCAAATTAATGTACCGAGCACTTCATCAGCTCAATGATATTGACAAAGCATTAGTTTTCATGTACCTAGAAAACAAAACCTACGAAGAGATTGCAGGTACACTGGGAATTAGTGAAATCAATGCACGGGTAAAGATGAATCGAATTAAAAGCAAATTAAAAAAAATACTAAATCCGTAAGGATCCACGATACCATGAATGAACTTGATTTATTAAAAAAGCATTGGAACGCGAGCCAAAACTTTCCAAAGATTTCAAAAGACGAAATCACGGGGATGATTCACAAAAAATCATCTTCCATCGTCATGTGGATATTCATTATTAGCGTCATCGAATTCCTTTGTCTAAATCTGGCAAGCTTTTTTCTTTTTAATGAAGACAATGATCTAAAAGCGACAACCAATTTATTTTTTGATTGGACCGTTAATAATATAGACTACATCAGCGGTTTCGTTTCACTTGTTTTTATTATTCTGTTTTATATCAAATACCGCAAAATTTGCGTGGCTGATAACACTAAAAACTTGATGAAACAAATTCTTCAGACCAAAAAAATGGTCAATTATTATATTGTCATTAATATTTCGATCATCTCCGTGCTATCACTCTTCGCTATGTTCAGCGTTTTGAGTATGGATACCGATCCCACACATGGATGGAAATACTACGGCTTTGTTACGGGTATATTTATGCTCTTATTTTTGGTCTTTTTCGGTATTATCTGGCTTTACTACCGCGTGGTTTATGGAATTTTGATTAAACGATTAATGAAAAATTACCAAGAATTGGAGAAGATAGAGGATTAAATTTGTATCTTGGATACACATTTTACCTTATATTATTCAAGCTATGACCATTACGCAATTATTATACGCCTTAGCGGTTGCAGAGCACAAAAACTTTACCCTTGCTGCGGAAAAATCTTTTGTAACTCAACCAACCTTGAGTATGCAAATTCAAAAATTAGAAGAGGAACTGGGCGTTCAAATTTTTGACCGTACCACAAAGCCTATTCAACTAACGGCTATTGGCGACGTAATTATTCAGCAAGCACATAAAATTGTCAATGAATCCAATCGAATTAAAGATATCATTGACCAAGAAAAGGGCTTTATTGGCGGTGAATTTAAACTGGGCATTATTCCCACAGTTACACCTACCCTATTACCCATGTTTATTAAAACGTTTGTGAATAAATTTCCGAAAGTACACCTGATTATCGAAGAGTATACCACCGAAGAAATTATCACCAGACTGAAAGGAGGATATCTAGATGCTGCCATTGTAGCCACTCCTTTAGAACTAGAAGATATACGCGAAAAAGTACTCTATTACGAGCCCTTTGTCGGTTATATTCCCCAACCACTACAAAGTGAATTTGGCGATAAGATTACAACCAACCAGCTTGATCTAAAAAAACTATTACTCCTACAAGACGGACACTGTTTTAGAGATGGTATTATCAACATCTGTAAAAACAAAAGTACAGATGCTGATCGCCCATTTTCTTTAGAAAGTGGTAGTTTCGAAACATTAATACAGCTTTCTAAAGAAGGCTTAGGGTACACCCTATTGCCCTACCTCCACACACTTCAACTTACTAAAGAGGATCAAAAAAACCTCCTGCCTTTTGAGTCGCCACAACCCGCAAGAGAAATTAGTTTAATTCACACCTCAAACGACTTAAAACTCCAAATTATTCAAGCCCTATACGATACGATATTGAGTGTGATTCGCGGTGCTATTGCCTTTCAGGACGTGAAGATTATCAGTCCGAAGAAGAAATGAGTGATTGGTGAATGGATGATGAGGCGATGAGAATGCTACACAAAGAATAAATTGAAGGCTCATCGAACACCAAAACAAAATAGTAACTGGGTGAGATACATCGAAGCCTTGCGAAAATCGGAACGAAGTGGAGATTCATCGAACACTAAAACAAAATATAAAATCAGTGAGATATATTCATTGAACACCAAAATAAAATAGTAACTAAGTGAAATAAAAAACAAAAAAACTGTTTTTCGGCTTTCGGCTTTTGGTTCATTACATCTAGTTGAAAAAAGATTCTCTTATGACGAGAAAAGCAAACAAAAAGCAAAGAGCAAAAAACAAAACACAAAAAAACTATCTTTCGGCTTTCGGCTTTTGATTCATTACATCTAATTGAAAAAGAAGATTTTCTTATGAAGTGAAAATCAAACCAACCGTAACGAAGTGTAGGTTCATCAAATACCAAAACAAAATAGTAACGAAGTGAGATACACTGAAACGTAGGGAAAATCATCTAAATAAGAATGAATATCATCACAAACAGCAAAGAGCAAAAAGCAAAGAGCAAAAAAACAACAAATAAAAAAAGGGAGTAAGAATTAGATCTTACTCCCTTTTATGTTTGTAGCGAAGATTACTCTTCACCTTCACCTTTTACTACCAAACGGAATCCTTCTCCGTGGATATTTAAAATTTCAACCGCTTCGTCTAATTTTAAATACTTTCTCAATTTTGCAATATAAACGTCCATACTACGAGAAGTAAAATAGTTATCATCTCTCCATATTTTCGTTAAAGCAACTTCTCTTGGCATTAAATCATTTTCGTAAATTGCCAATAATTTCAGTAATTCATTTTCTTTTGGGGACAACTTAATTGGTTCTTGATCTTGGAAAGTTAAGAATCTCAATTTAGAATTCAAATGAAATTTACCGATTTGGAATTCAAATTTTGTGTTATCTGTTTTTACTTCAGATGTTTTTCTGTGAATGATTGCTTTGATTTTCATCAACAACACTTCTGAATCAAAAGGTTTGTTTAAGTAATCGTCAGCTCCTACTTTGTATCCTCTTAATACATCCTCTTTCATCGATTTTGCAGTTAAGAAAATAATAGGCACTTCCTTGTTCTTGTCACGGATCTCCTTGGCTAAAGTAAATCCATCTTTGTAAGGCATCATCACATCTAGAATACAAAGATCGAAAGTATCGCGTTTGAACTTTTCAAATCCTTCCATTCCATTCTTAGCTAAAGTGACTTCAAAGTCATTAATTGCTAAGTAATCTTTCAAGATCGCTCCAAAGTTTGGATCGTCCTCGACTAATAGAATCTTTTTGTTGTTTGTTGTTTCCATATATATATTGATTAATTTATTAATGGCATTTTAATAATGAACGTACTTCCCTTACCTTTTTCACTTTCAACATATACCTGTGCATTGTGGTCTTCTACGATTTGTTGTACGTAAGCCAACCCTAATCCATGTCCTTTTACATCGTGTAAATCACCTGTATGCTCACGATAGAATTTATCAAAAATTCTCTTTTGTGCATTTTTACTCATCCCTACTCCTTGGTCTACTACTTTTATCAAGATAAAATCTTTGATATTTTCGGTATAGACATCGATAATAGGTCTTTCTTTCGAGTATTTTATGGCGTTGTCTAACATATTGACCATTACACTGGTCAGATGGAATTCATTTCCTAATATATCGGATCTTCTTGCATCAAGATGTAGGTTAATTTCACCTCCTCGGTCTTGTATGATCAAACTAACGTGATCTACTGCAGATTCGATAACTTCATGAATATCCACCGCTTCTTTATCTGCTTCAAACTCTTTCTTTTCGAGCTTGGAAATTCGAAGCACATTTTCCACTTGTGCATGCATGCGTTTATTTTCTTCCCGAATCATATTCAGGTACCGCTCAACCATTTCGGGTTTTCCGATTACCTTGGGATTCTTTATCGCATCTAATGCCAGGTTAATTGTTGCTATTGGCGTTTTGAACTCATGCGTCATATTGTTGATAAAATCTGTTTTCATTTCTGAAATCTGTTTTTGTTTAATCAACTGATTGATCGCATTTAAATACGCAGCAATAATAACAACTGTGAATAAGATAGACAAAAATGTAATTCCAATTAACGAAGAGAATAAATATTTGCTCTTCTCTGGAAAAGTTACATACAAATGATACTTACTTTTTCCGTCATTATTTTTTAAAATTGGCACACCATAAGTGGAACCTTCGCTATATTCGAATTCATCCGACTTAATTTTAGTAGCCAACCCTTTGTTGTAAACACCAAATTCAAACTTGGCATTTACTCCATATTGATGTAGCTCATTTTGTAATAATTCATTGAGCTTTTCTTTCGAAATACGCTCATCTACTCGTTTTAGCGCTACGATGTCTTTGAAATAAATCTCAAACTGTGCTTTGTCCAAAACGTCTAAATTTCCTGATTTTTCAATTACTTCATCAGGATAATTTTGATGTAAATTATCACTTCCTCGATCAAAGGAATTTCCTTTGTGGATCTCGGTTTTTCGCCTAGCTACAAAACTTTTAATATTTGTACTATCGGCTCTCTTGTCAAAGAACGAACTTCGCAAATTAAAATCTTCAAGAATCAATGTATTAGAATAAAATACTGACTCATTGGTTATTGGATTGCGTTGGTAAATAACGATCTCTTTTAATTCACTTTGCTTTGGCGGTTCGCCAATACTATCCACAATTGTATTGTACATTTTGTAAAATTCCATTGCTTCATTTTGTTCAATAGAATTTGAAACGTTTCCAATCACTTGTTGGACATGATACTTGAACTGTTCTTCATTATTATTATACGAACTAACAATCCAATATAATTGTACGATGATGATTCCAATCAATGAAAAACTCATTATACCGACAAGTATCCTAAATCGTAATTTATTCATCGCAATTCAAAATTATGATTAAAAATATATATTCCCTAGTAGTTAACATAAAATTAACCGATTAAATTAAATGATTTTTTAAATTAATGTCACGTATTATCGAAATAATATCACTTTCAATTGATTTTTTGTTATTATTTTCAATTATATATTGACTTCTTCCTACCTTTTCTTCGTCTTTCATTTGATTATTTATAATTTTTCGTACTTGTTCTTTTGAGACTCCATCTCGAGCCATGACCCTTTGAATTCTAACTTCTTCTGGCGCAACCACTAGCACAATTAAATCACAACTTTTTTCCAATCCATTTTCAAACAAAATCGCACTTTCCTTCATTACAATAGGTGCGTCTTTATTTGTTTCTAACCAATGCTCAAAGTCTTCTTTTACACGGGGGTGAACCACTTGATTTAACTGTTCCAACAACTCTTTTTGATCAAAGACTACTTGTTTAATTTTCGCTCGATCAAGCAAGCCCTGTTCCGTAATAACGGAGGTTGTAAAGATTTGTTGTACAGCTTCTACTACATCAGGTCTATCCATGATAGCTCGTGCTCTTTCATCGGCAATATAAATGGGAATGCCTTGTTTTTCAAACAATTTTGCAACCGTAGTTTTACCACTACCAATTCCTCCTGTTAAACCAACAACGATACTCATTCTTTTCCTATTTAAAAAACATTTCGGGCATCCCTATTTCGGGCTGATTTTTCAACACATGCAAGATATAGTTTGACTTTACAAATCCCGTGCCGTAGCCATAAAACTGTACTAAAACTGCACAAATTGATAAAAATGAAACCTTAAAACTCTTCTCTTTTAACAAAGATATTATAAATATCAAGAAAAAATACAATAAATAAAGAGAAAAAAATGAATATAATCCCACAAACAGGAGTAAAAGACTTATAAAAAGCCCTATCAAAAACAAACTGGGAAACCAATACGTCATTTTAGCATATATAGGATAACGCTGATTGAGAATAGGCCTAGCTTTTCCAAACTTATTGACTTGCGTATAGAACTTTTTCCAATCAATTCTGCGTTTATGGTACACATATGCTTTCGGAAAAAGTTGAGTATCAAAACCTAAGTTCCAGAGTCGGATGGTTAAATCAGGATCTTCTCCTGGGTGTATTTTACCAAAACCACCAGATGCTTCGAATGCTTTTTTTGAAATTCCCATATTAAAACTACGGGGCTGAAATTTACTCAGTCGTTCAGAACCTCCTCGAATACCTCCTGTAGTTAAGAATGATGTCATCGAAAAGTTAATTGCTTTTTGTACGGGTGTAAAACTAGGTAAAGCTTCATCAGGTCCACCAAAACAATCGACATAGCTTTCTTGCAAATAGCGATCTACTGTTGCTAAATATCCTTCGGGAATGATACAATCGGAATCTAAGATGATGTAATAATCGCCTTTTGCCTTTCGCATCCCATAGTTTCTGGAATCTCCTGGGCCTGAATTACTTTTATAATAATAGGCAATATCCAATTGATCTTGATATTTCTCCACAACAAATCGCGAATCAATAACCGATCCATCTTCTACAATTACCACTTCGAAAGCACCTTGAAAAGTTTGCTTAGCTAAACTAGCCAACAATTCATCCGTTTCATCTGGTCGATTGTAAACAGGTATAATAAACGAATAATACATGATCTTCTTAATATAGCAACAAAAATATCGCTTCCTAAATTGGAATACAAAATTTACTCCTTATATTTATGTATATTATTTATATTCTTTACATGATAATGTGTAAACTTTCTAAAAAAAGTAAGACGACTAGGTGTAATTAATTTTAAATATTTGAAACTTTATTATATGAATGCAATTAATATACTTTGGGTTGATGATGAAATTGATTTATTAAAACCTCATATTATCTTCTTAGAAAAAAAAGGCTATGCCGTTTCAACAGCTACCAATGGGGCTGATGCGATAGATTTAGTGAATCAACATCCTTATGACATTGTTTTTCTCGATGAAAATATGCCTGGATTAACAGGATTAGAAACGCTAAATGAGATCAAAAGCATTAAGAATAGTCTTCCTATTGTGATGATCACCAAAAGTGAAGAAGAATACATCATGGAGGAAGCGATTGGTGCCAAAATCGCAGATTATTTGATCAAACCGGTAAACCCCAATCAGATTCTGCTGTGTTTGAAAAAGATTTTAGACGATTCACGCCTTGTTTCTGAAAAATCTTCATTGAGTTACCAGAAAGAATTCCGCACTATTGCGATGGACTTAATGGCAATTGACACCTATGAGGATTGGATTTCCCTCTACCGAAAACTCTTGTTTTGGGAGACTAAACTAGAGGATATTGAGGATCAAAATTTAATCAACATCTTAGAAGGACAAAAGAGTGAAGCCAATAGCTTATTTGGCAAATTTATAGAGAAAAAATACGAAACATGGATCAACTCAACGGCTGATCGACCGACTTTTTCGCATGAAATATTCAAAAAATGGGTGGTTCCTGAATTAAAAAAGGAGAACAATAAAATTCTCTTCCTCGTCATTGATAATATGCGCTATGATCAATGGCGATCTTTTGAGCCTATTGTGTCCAACTACTATAAAATAGAAAGTGAACACTCGTTTTTCTCCATTTTACCTACCACCACGCAATATGCAAGAAATGCAATTTTTTCGGGTTTAACACCTTTACAAATGGAGCAAATGCATCCCAATTGGTGGAAAAATGACATTGAAGATGGTGGGAAAAATTTACATGAAAACGATTTTTTACAAGCGCAATTACAACGCTTGCGCTTAACAGTACCCAATGAGTATTTTAAAATTGTTGGGCAAAAAGATGGGCGAAAATTAGTCGATAATTTTAATGCGATTAAACACAACCAACTGATTACCATTGTCTACAATTTTGTTGATATGTTATCTCATGCCAAAACAGAAATGGAAGTAATTAAAGAATTGGCTTCCAATGACAAGGCCTATCGTTCGTTGACGACCAGCTGGTTTAAAAATTCGACCTTGCTCGATGTGATTCAACAAGCACAACAAGCAGGCTTCAAATTAATTATCACCACAGATCACGGAACCATAAACTGCAATACGCCTTCTAAAGTGATTGGCGATAAGAATACGAGTTTAAATCTCCGTTATAAAACAGGGAAAAGTTTAACTTTTGAAAAAAAGGATGTCTATGTAGTAAAAGATCCAAAAAAGATACAGCTTCCCGCCATAAATCTAAGTAGTTCCTTTATTTTTGCAAAGAATGATTGCTTCTTGGCCTATCAAAATAATTACAATCACTATGTATCTTATTTTAGAAATACCTATCAACACGGTGGGATTTCCCTGGAAGAAATGATCGTTCCCTTTATCATTTTAAATCCAAAATAAATGGAATTTACGTATCAACTTGACGAAATTGACCAAATAGCAGCAGCGGTATTGCCGTTACTCGCTCATAAAATTGTGTTGCTTCAGGCGCCTATGGGTGCTGGAAAAACGACCTTTATCAAAGCATTGGCTAAGCAATTACAGATCACGGAAATGACGAGTAGTCCGACGTTTTCTATTGTTAATGCCTATCAAATACCTGAATCAACAGCCTCATTGTATCATTTTGACCTGTATCGTTTAACGGAAGAAGAAGAGGCTTATGACTTTGGTTTTGAGGAATATTTAGATAGTGGAAACTGGTGTTTTATCGAATGGCCAGATAAGACACCTAATTTAATTCCCGATCAACACAGTACCATTCAGATTGATCTGGTGGACACACAGGTTAGAAAATTAATTATCACCAATGCTTAAAATGTAATGTATGGCTAAATTATATCCTTTTTCTAAAAAAGCACTACTACCTCAAGAAGAGTGTCTGTTGGTTGAGCCACGTAAAGGAGAATTATTCATTGGGGTTCCCAAAGAGAATTTCACCCTGGAGAAACGCATCTGTATTACACCAGAAGCTGTGCAAACCTTACATGCTTATGGACATCGCGTATTAATAGAAAAAGGAGCTGGCGAAGCTGCTAGTTATAGTGATTTAGAATACAGCAAAGCAGGGGCTGAACTTACAACAGATACAAAAAAAGTATTGGGTTGTCCCATTGTTGTTAAGGTAGTTCCACCGACGCTTGAGGAAATTAAGCACATGACTCCACATAGTGTCTTATGGTCAACTATTCAGTTAAAAACCTTAGATCCCTCCTATTTTAAAGCCTTGGCAAAGAAAAAGATTTCGGCTATTGGGTTTGAATTTATTCAAGATAAAAACGGTTCTTTTCCAGCTACGAGTATTTTAAGTGAAATTGCGGGAATTGCTTCCATACAAATTGCGTCGGAATTAATGACGACCACGAATAATGGCAAAGGACTTTTAATGGGTAATATCACAGGTGTTGTTCCGACAGAAGTAGTTATTTTAGGAGCGGGAATTGTTGCTGAATACGCCGCTAAAACAGCGATTAGCATGGGTGCGAATGTACGTCTTTTTGACAATTCTATCCAGAAGTTAAGACGTTTACAGAACAACCTCCCCTTTCCTGTTTCTACATCAACCATTCAAGACAAAATTTTGTTGAAAGCCTTGATGCGTTGTGATGTGGTGATTGGAGCTATACGCGGTAAAAATCGATCGCCCATTGTCGTAACGCAAACCATGGTAGAGAGCATGAAAAAGGATGCGGTTATCATTGATGTGGCTATTGATAATGGAGGATGTTTTGAAACTTCCGAATTAACCACGCATGAACATCCTATCAAAAGAAAATACGAAGTCATCCATTATGGCGTGCCGAATATTACCTCGCGCTATTGCAAAACAGCTTCCATGGCGATTAGCAATGTCATTACGCCCTTTTTGTTGGATTTTGCAGACAATGGCAGCTTAGAAGGCACTGTTTTTACTGATAATATACTCAAATCAGGGATTTACACCTATAAAGGTTTAATCACCAATAAAGTGGTTGCTGATTGGTTTAATCTCGACTATAAAGACATTCGACTTTTTGCTTTCTAATTTTTTGCCAATTATTTAGTTTTACAAAGCTATATTGCTACTTTTGTACAAATTTTAAAAAAATGAGCTTTATACAACGACTTGCGTATTACTTGTTTGGCCTACTGATTGGCTGTATGTTTTTATTTTACTTTTTTGGAGAAAAGAAAACGGAGTTTTGTTATTTACCCAATTGTAGAGTTTTAAAAGATTTGAGAAGCAAGCCCGTTCAATATAGCGCTGATGCTGAAACCGTATTCAAAGAAGGCTGGGTTGTTGAAGAAGATATTCGAAAATCTTTACAATATGGTAAAGTAGATTTCGACAAGAGCAATGTTGATTTCGAAGAAGGCAAACTCTACGTAATTAGTGGGCGAACTGCCAACAATGACCCTATTACAATCAAAATAGTAAACTATACAGACAAAGTAAAACTTTTAGCTATAACAAAGCCCTAATTTTTAGGGCTTTTGTCTTTTTATAACTGGTCGATTTGCTTTCGATGTGGGAGTGTCAGTTGCTTAAATGCAGTTGGTGTCATCCCTGTTATTTTTTTAAATTGCGTACTGAGATGGGCTACACTACTATAATTGAGTCGAAAAGCAATTTCTTTTAGACTCAATTCATCGTACAACAACAATTCTTTTACTTTTTCTATTTTCAGCTGGATAAAATACTGTTCTATTGTGGTGGATTCTAGCTGTGAAAAAAGCTGTGTTAGATAGAGGTAATCCTTGTTTAATTCCTTCGCTAAATAAACGGAAAGTGGCACTTCCAAAATCAATTGTTCCCCTTGAAGCAGTTCAATAAGCAGGGACTTAATTTGGGTGACACCTTGTCTTTCTTTATCATTGAGCAACTCGAAACCTATAGCTTCTAATTTTTGACTGATTTTTTCTACTATTTCAGGCTCCAATTGCGCTGCCAGTTCAACTTCACCTAACTTTATCGCTAGGGGCGTGTGTTGCATAGACTCAAAGATCTGTTCTACGGCAAGTATGCATCGATGACAAACCATATTTTTGACAAATAGTTTCATCTGGCTTTATTTTTTTTCAGGTTGAAACTCCATATCATATAGGTCTAAACCTATTGCCCAAAAGTCTTTTTGAATTTGCTGGGTTACAAAACCATATTTTTCATAAAAGGGATAGACCACTTGAGAAGTACGTACGCGAATGCAATCAATTGCAGGTATTTTTTGCAAGATTCCCAAGCGATACAACAGCAAGGCACGTCCTATGCCCTTGCCTTGTGAAGCTGGTGCAACAACATCCCAGCTGATTCGCCCCTCTTTTTCTTTGACTAAGATATTGATTCCTCCTGCTCCTAGTAATTGCCCATCTTCTTCGACTACAAAATATTGGTCTAGTTCTTCCTCTAAGTAACGTTTGTATTCCTCTACCTCTTCTGGAGCAAAATACAAAGGTACATTCGACTCAATCAATTGGATTAAGGCATTTTTATCTGATGGTATATAAGGGCGTATTTTCATAATGTGACTGGTTTTACTTCCAAAGATAAAAAAAGGAAATGAACATTCGAATACACCAATGCTTGAGAAGAAAAGAGTACATAAAAAAAGCTACCTCCTATGAGGTAGCTTTCCTTTATACGTTTAACAAATGTAATGAATCGCTTAATTCTGGTTTTTCCTGTATAAAACTATTAACCCATTCTCCTAATTGTTCCACATCATAAGGAACTAAATGGTTTAATGCTTTTTGTAACTCTTTATAAAATAATTTCGAATCAAAACTAACGCTTTCTAAAACAGTCTTGGCATAGTTCAACATTACTCTTGTTTTCATAACTCAATATTTTAAAATCTTACTTCAAGTATAAACATACTCCTTTTTTTGAGTAAATCAAGTTTCTACTCTATTTTTTAATATTATTTTAATACTTCAGTTTTTTAGGTCAAACACCCTTATAAAACGTAAAAAATTCAAAGTTATTGTATGAAGTACAAAAAAAATAAGGTTTTGATACGAATAATAGAATTTAAGCTTTTTCTATTTAGTTAATCGTAAAAAATAGACAGTAGAATTCAAAATAAGTTGTACTTTACTTCCTCAACAATTACGCATTCGTTTAACACATAACCCTTTGATAATGAAGTTTAAATCCCATTTATCTCGTGCAGCTGTTCTTATTTTAACGATAATTTTTTTGATAACAGCAGTAACTTTTGAAATTTTTGAATTGAGTTCATTACCTGCGCAATTCTTCGGTACTTTATTAGGGGTGGTGATTACTGCTATCATCACTGTATTACTCTTACAGGGACAAACGAAGAGTGAAGAATCAAGGGAGCGAAATTTGATGGTTTTTGAAAAGAAGCAAGAAGTGTTTTTTCACTTTTTAACGCAGCTCAATACTATTTTGCAAAAGGAGAAACTAACCTTGCATTTAAGTCACGATAAAACCTTAGCACGTGAAGTAAACAGTTTACAGGATTTGCTTTTTGAATTTGGTTTTTTACAGATGCATACGTCTTCCGAAACCTTTGATCAAATTTTGGTTTGCGTTGGCAATTTAATGGAAGAGAGTAAAAAAATAAAGCACATTGAGGAGAAAACGGAACACGATTTTGAAGTGTATTATAAAGTATTGGCTACCGATTTCTTTGCGATTGTTTCCCTGTTGAAATTAGAGCTATACAAATCAGCACCAACATCTATTGACAAACATCAATTGGATCGTATCATCAAGCTTTCCTTTTAACTAATCAGGAGAAGAATCTTTCCCCCTTCCCACTTTTTTGTCTTGTGACTTATCCGTTTACTAAAATAAGGTCCCTCTCAACCTACTGTCCTAGTGCTGCCTTAATTCGCTCTAATGCTTCTTTTTCTGTTATGCCTTTGTAAAAATCTTGAACTAATTGATTGCCTTCTTTTTGGTGTAAATAGATAAACGGTCGTCCTTTTTCATTGTCTACTTCAACATTGGTTCCCATTTGCATACAGCTATCAAAATCATAAGGAGCCAGGTGATTATTCAACCAACCAAAGTAGGTTGCTTTAAATGATTTATTGTCGAAATTTTCATAATACGCTTTGAAGCTTGTTTCACTTAGGGATACCCATACCCCATAATCCAAATCTTGGCAAGCATCTACCACAGTTTGAATTAAAACAACGCGAATGAAATAGTCGGTTTGTTCTGGGCGAATAATGGCACAGAAATCACTTGTTACTTCTGCATTTTCTTTTTCAGCTTCGCTCAATTGCGCATAGCTCAACGGCGCTGGATAGGCTAAGGCAGGCCAATATTCGTGTTCTTTTCCACAGGTTGTACAGGTATATTTCATGCTCTTTTTATTTGCAATAGTACGAAAAAACAGAGAATTTAGAGCAGTGTTCGGCGTTTGGTGTTCGGCGTTCGGTTGTATGCAATCAAAAAAAATAGGACACTCGATACGAGCATCCTATTTCCATGACGTACTATGTAACTTGTTTATTGTGCCCAAATTAATTTGGTATTCATTAAATCTCCCCCCATTCGTGTTGCAGCGGCATCTTTATTGACTTTATTAACGAGAGTAAGATCTGTTGGATAGGTAATCCGTTCAGGTAAATCGGTTAATCCATTGGCAGCATTAAAGGTATATTCGGTTTGCTTTTGAGGTCCTGGGGCAATTAATTCGTGGCTTTGTCCAGGTAGCAACAATGTTTTAGGATATTTGGTCCTTCTGTATTCTGCCCAAGCTTCATAAGGTTGAAAAAATAACGCAATATACTTTTGAGTGAGGATCGTTTCTGTATTTACAAGCGTCATCTTTGCTAGGTAATCTGTAATAGTAGCTTCTGATATTTCCCATTTTTGCATAGAAGCTTTGATTCCATTCCTGTAATTTTCTTGGGGATTAATATCTAATTCGGCTAAAATAAACGCCACTTCAGCGTATTCCATCAATATTTCAGTATAATCTGCTTTATAGATGGTTCCACTAAATTGGGAGGCATAATCTGCTTGACTTCCCGTATAAGCATCTACCAATCCGATTGGCATTCCCGTATAGAAATCAGGGGTGCGTTCTACATAATTATTCTTTTCAATACAGGGTTGTGTTGCTTTACTGCTGTCATAATAAAAGGCGAGTGTTACTTCTGTTGTGTTTCCTATACTATCCGTAACTGGTTGACTAATTGGCGCGATCATTTTAAATAATCGGGGATCGACGATTGTAGCAAAGGGATTGGGATGCATTGACTTAGTTTCTCCTTTCAGCAATTCGACAAAGGTATTTGTTGGCGAAAAATCATTTCTTCTTGAAACAAAAGCATCGAAATAGAATGGCGCTGGTTTGACCGGATCGTTTTGAAATTTCTGACCAACATTATCGATATTAGATTCCATCAAATCAGCCGTATTCGCTGTCAATTCAGCTAGATGTGATTGCGCGATTGGGATGACATTTTTGACGCGATTGGCTATTCTTAAACGCAGTGAATTGGCGAATTTCTTTAATTTAAGTGGAGAGCCAAATAAGAAATCTCCATCAGTAAAGACATTCGTTGCTTTCATATTTATGGATGCGGTTGCCTCTTTCAATTCGTTCATTAAATCGGTATAAATTTTGTCTTGGGGAGCGAATTTAGGCGTTGTTATTTCGTTTGCTGTACCCAAGGTCATCGCCTGAAAATCGGGATCTTTAGTCGCATAAGAGTAGTAAGGAACATCGCCATACATATCGACCAATTGCAATTGTGCGTAAGCGATCATAATTCGCGCAGCAGCCAATTGATTTGCAGGATCACCATACGATGCTACCTGCTCTTTATTGGCGGGATCTGTAACGATATCGATAATTTGTTTGTATCCTTTAACGGCTAAAAAAATATCGGTATAGAGGCTGTTGTTCACCTCATTTCTAAATTGGTAGCGGTCTTCTGCCGTATAATTTCGTTGCGCAGAGTATTGAATCCACGGCAAAGCCATACGTCCAGAAGGCATTCCCCTTCTGGTTCGGGTCATCAATTCCTTATTCGTATTATTAAACAATCCATTGGTTGTGACTACCGTGGGTTTATTTGGATCCTTGTTAATTGACTCTAGATCTTTATCACAACTACTGAACAGCACAAGACTCATCAACAGGGCGAATGAGTAAATATATTTTTTCATGTGATTTACTATAATTTAAATTTAACATTCATTCCATATGATCGTGTTGAAGGCAAGGAAGCACCTTCAATGGCTTGCACATTATCGCTTGCATAGGATGCCATTTCGGGATCCATTCCTTTCCAGTCGAGGTTCCACGTAAAGAGATTCCGTGCATAGAGCGCAATAGTTATCCCTTTAAAAGGCCCCAGCCATTTGGTTGGCAGGTCGTAACTCAAGGTTATTTCTCTCAACTTGATGTAATCTGCATCAAATACATTTTGAGCGTCGACTGTTGAATTATGTCCTTTTGCCCAATCAATAGCGCTGACCACCTGATCATTTTTGGTTCCATCTTCTTTTACGCCGTCCAAAATCAATCCTTTTTCTCGAATATCTCCTGTAGCTGTTTCTTCTAACATACCGGAATACATGCCATACATATGGGTCGTTGAAAAGTATTTGCCCCCTTTTTGTATATCAATTAAAACACCTAGATTAAATCCTTTATAGCGGATACTATTTCGGATTCCCATATTGTAATCGGGTAAATAAGAGCCTAATGCTTCTACTTCTGTTGCTTTATACAATCCATTTTCACCAATTACTTTGTTGCCTTGTTTATCATAGACGTAATTGGTTCCGTATATTTGACCGTAGGTTTCGCCTATTTTTCCCTGTAGGGAAACGCGAAAGGGAGCTCTTGCAATTTCCACAGACTCTACGCCCTCTGCCAAACGAATCAATGTGTTTCTATTTTTGGCGAAGTTCCAGGTAATTTGCCAAGAGAAATCATCTACTTTCACCGGGGTTAGATTTACTGTTGCCTCAAACCCTTTGTTTCTCATATCTCCAGCATTCATCCATCGGTAGGCAAATCCAGTAGCGGCATCGTATTGTACTTTGGTAATTAGATCTTTGGTTTCAATTTCATAGTAAGACAATTCAAAACTGATTCGATTATTGAGAAAAGCGGCTTCCAAGCCAATCTCTTTGGTGGTCATCAATTCGGGTTTTAAATCGGGATTATTGGCGGTATTGTCAAGTGCATAGGTTGGTTGATCTAAGAAAGGACCATTGATTTGGTAGTAATTTTTCGTTCGATAGGCTTCCGTATCATTTCCCACTTGCGCCCAACCGAGGCGAATTTTCCCATAGCTTAACCAATCGATCTCGGGAAGCACATTTGAAAATATAAAGGTTCCCGTTAACGAGGGGTAAGTCACTGATTTTTTTACTGTAGAAAACCAATCGGTTCGCACTGTTCCATCGAGAAAGAGATATTCTAAGTAACTCAGACTAACAGAACCGAACACGGAGTTGGTACGTGTATGCGTCCAGTCATTCGAAGAACGCGCTGTCGCTTTGCTATTATTCAGATTATATAGATTGGGCAGATTAAGCCCACCTACTGTTGATCCATAGAGAAAATCATTGCGTTTTTCACTTCGATTTACTCCGACAAACGCATTTAAACCAAAGGCTCCGAATTGATCGTCATAATGAAGGCGTCCTTCGTAGTTGTATTCCGAAATATTTCGCTTTGCTTGCGAATAAGAAGAAGTTGCTTGAGAACCCACTGCTACGCGCTCATCAATAGTCAGGCTGTACTGATCTCCATACACCGTACCGACAACATAGAGGTTATCCGAAAAGTTATACGTCAATTTAGCATTACCAAACAATCGGGTGCGTACATCTTGGGAGGTATTTTCGTGAATCACCCAGTACGGATTATCTGAATACGCAGGCATTCCATTATCCCAAGACGTTCGATTCCACGAGCGTTGATTGCCATTAACTAATTTGTAGTCTTTCAACTTCTCGAAGTCAATTTGACGTTGTCCCCATTGAAAGAATCGCTCTACGACCGAATTGTCTCCATAGCCAACGACAGGGCGATTAAACCCTTTGGTATAAACGTAATTGACATTGGTTTCTGCTTTGAGGTTTTCGCTTATTTTCGTAGCGGCATTAACTGTAAAGTTATTGCGTTGGAGCTTTGAGATTGGCATAATCCCTTCCGTCACTTTATTGTTAAATGCCATTCGGATATTGCTTTCTTTAAATGACTTGGCAATGGATACGGATTGATTATGAGACACTCCTGTATTAAAAAAGGTCTTCACATCGTGTTTGGATTTGGTCCAAGGAATTTCTTTCATATAATCTTCTCCAAATTCAGGGTCAAAGGCATTCCAGGGCAGGTAGGGCGTTCCATCAAATTTAGGACCCCAACTTTCATCCAACGCATATTCTGGAAGATTGTACACTTTGCCATTAATCTCTTGCTGTTTAAAGGACGAAGTAGAACCACCTCCATACTTTGTTTGCAGTTTAGGCATGATGTTCACCGATTCAAAAGAAATTCCCGAATTCACTTCAATTTCTGTGCGTCCATTTTTAGCTGATTTTGTGGTGTAAAGAATAACGCCATTTCCCCCTCTATTACCGTAGAGCGCAGAAGCGGGTCCTCCTTTTAGTACCGTAATTGATTCGATATCATCGGGGTTAATATCCGCTGATCCATCGCCATAATCGCGTCCACTTGCTCCACGTTGCATATTAATATCCGCTATATTGGTATTATCGAGCGGAATTCCATCCACAACAAGGAGTGGTTGATTATTTCCCACCACTGATTTAATGCCACGCAAGACGATACGCGTTGAGCCTCCCATACTAGAAGGCGCTGTAACTTGTAAGCCTGAGACATTGCCCGAAAGTGCATTCACGGCATTGCTTTGCCCTGCACTCGAAATTTGTTCTCCTTTTACTTCTTGGGAGGAATACCCCAACTTTTTCTTATCTCGTTTAATCCCCAGAGCGGTTACGACAACTTCTGTGAGCATTTTTTCTACCGGAACCAACTGTACGTTAAATACCTTTTGATCCGCAACCTTGTACTGTACATCTTTCATCCCAATAAAAGAAAATAAGAGTGTGTCTCCTTTTTTTACTTTAATGGTGTACTTTCCATCCAAATCTGTTTGGGTGCCTTGCTGGGTGCCTTGAATTAAAACAGTAACACCGGGTAAGGACATTCCTTCATCTGTTACAACTCCAGAGAGTTCTTTCTCTTGTGCCAGTGCTATCTGAAAAAATAAGCACAGTACACTAAGATAGAGGTACCTTAATTTTACGTTCATTCTATAATTATTTGTTTCATCTATTAATTAAAATTAACGTATCCTTTTCTATACTTATTTAAGAAAACAAACAAGCTTTTATACCGACTGCACTACAATTACATTATTGAAATTCAATAAATTATATATTATATTTTTCAATTACTTATTGACTTAATTTTTTACTCTAAAATTAAAAACCACCTTAATTTTAAGGTAATTTTAACTATAAGTTTTTTTGAATTACCCCACTTATTTGGTTGTTTTTATTTGTTCTTTTAAAGTATGAAAGGAGGTACTTGATCCGAATCTTAGGAATTGGCTAATGGATTTCTCTTATTTTTTAGTTTTCATTTTATTATTCACACGATAAAATGGAGTACTTTGTACTATATTAATTCTTTGTTTATGCAGTCACTTCAAGATCTTTATCGTTTTTCTCAACAATTTACTTACAGTGAAGCGCTTATGCCCACGCTATTCATTGGTCATGGGTCGCCCATGAATGCCATAGAAGACACCGTATTTGCTCAGGGTTGGCACAAGCTGGGGCAAACGATCCCCACGCCAAAAGCCATTGTTGTTATTTCGGCTCACTGGCAGACCAAAGGAAGTCGTATTACAGCAATGGATTTTCCAACCACCATTCACGATTTTGGAGGATTTCCTCAAGCTTTATTTGACGTCACCTATCCTGCTCCTGGAAGTCCTGCTTTGGCCTTAGAAATACAAAATTTAGCACCTTCATTTGATCTTCACTTGGATCATGATTGGGGATTAGATCACGGTACTTGGTCAATTACCAAGCATATGTTTCCCAAAGCAAATATTCCAGTTTTACAGCTGAGTATTGACTACGATAAACCATTGGATTATCACTATCAATTAGCGGTACAGTTGCGTGAATTGCGAAAGAAAGGAATCTTGCTTATTGGCAGTGGCAATATGATACACAACTTGCGTTTGCTTTCTTGGGATAAAATGAACAGCAATTATGGATTTGATTGGGCTATTGAGATTAATGCTATGCTACAAAATAACATTGCGTCTTACAACTATAAAGACTTGGTAGCCTATGAAAAGTTGCATCGACACATTCGGCTGGCTATTCCCACATTGGAACACTACATCCCCATGTTGTATACATTGGGCTTAAAGGAAGCCAAGGATGAATTGCTATTTTTCAATGATGCTTATGTTGGTGGTTCGTTAAGTATGACTTCATTCCTCTATTACCAATAAAAAAAGTTGACAGTTTGTTAACGGTTGGCAATTTACGAAACCACCTATAAAAATAAGAAGAGGCTGTCCCAAAAGATCACCCGATGGCACGGATTTGCACCTTAAATCCGCGCCATCGGGTTCGTTACCTACAAAGCGTTTTGTTTTTACATGAATGTTGACGAAAAGGAAGTGGTTCGTTTCTTTCAGTAAAACGGAAAAGGACTGGGTTTTGTTCGGGTTTTGTTTGGGTTTTGTTCGGTAAATCGGGGGTAATCCCCCGTAAATACACATGTTTACCGAAGAAGACCCAAACAAAACTAAAATAAAACAAAATAAATCACTGAATAACAGTTGTTTGTGTTTTTACATAGGCACAAATAAAGCCATTTGAGCTTTCTTTTTCCCTATATGGAAGGGGGGTATTGCAGGTTAATTTCGACTGATGTAGGTTTGTAGCGTATTCATGTAGCTGGTGAATAGCGATGAACGATTGTAAAAAAATAGTCAACAGTAAACAACGTAAATTATGGCAGAAATTAAAAGAGAAATTTTAGATGGTGCCGATCGCGCAATCCGCACCATCGGAATGACAGTTTACGAAACACCCTATAAAAATAAGAAGAGCGCTCAAATTGAGCGCTCTTCTGGGCTTAGTGCTGCTTGTTTAAAATCCTACAGCAGGATTATCGAAAAAAAATTGCTTTATTGTTTTGCGCGTGGGTTACATTGCTAAAATAATGAACTCACTACGTCTATTTAACTGATGTTCCTCAACTGTACACGGTACGCCATTGCTACATTTGTTTAACAATTGACTCTCACCATAACCACGTCCTGTTAGACGACTTGGATCAATACCTTGTTCAATCATCCACTTAATTGTTGATTTCACACGGCGATCGGATAGCTGCATATTGTAGGAATCATTTCCTCTACTGTCGGTATGCGAACGAACATCGAGTTTCATCGTAGGGTATTCTTTCATTACTTCCACTACTTTCATCAACTCAATGGAGGCATCTCGACGGATATTGGATTTATCAAAATCAAAGTAAATCGGTTGTAATTGGAGTTTCTTGAATAAATCATCGTTAACTTCTAGTGGTTTTTCCGTCTTCTCTAATCCGATATTCACTGTTTTAACCCCAGGTTCACGATTGATATTAAATGAAACCTCTACGGTATTGTATAACGCTTTTTCTGCCTTAATGCGGTATTTATTACCACAGTCTAATAGCGAAGTTACATAATATCCTTTACTATTTGTATATAAGGTATCTGATTTTTGATACAAGGCATCAGAAATAACAACTAAGGCATCAACTAATACTTCATTGGTATCCTTATCGTATACAATTCCCTCTATGCTTTGTTTACATGGCTTTTCTGCTAAGAAATAGATATCATCTGATCCTTTGCCATCTGCGCGATTCGAACTAACAAATCCCTTGCCTTGTTTGGGGTCTAAATAGAAGCCAAAATCATCTAAACTACTGTTGATAGGCGTTCCCATATTCACTACAGGACCGAAACTACCGTTGGGATAGATTTTTGAAACAAATAGATCCATTCCACCTAATCCTGGATGTCCATCTGAGGAAAAATACAACTGATTGTCCGAGGAGATAAAAGGAAAGCTTTCTCTTCCTTCGGTATTAATTGCATTGCCCAGGTTTTCGACTTCACCATACCCTTCATTTTCATAAAGCGCTACGCGAAATAAATCCGATTGTCCTAAAGTTCCCTTGCGATCTGAAACAAAGTACAACCATTTGTCATCAGGAGTTAAAGCAGGATGGGCTGTATTGAAATTATCCGAGTTAAACGGTAATTCCTCTACTAGTCCCCACTTCCCATCCGATTGCTTTACTGCCTTATATAATTTTAATAAAGACGTCTTGTCTTTATTTTGCTTGCTTCTTCCACTGGATTTGGAGTTGTTACGCGTAAAGTACATCGTATTGCCATCTTGGGTAAAAACAGCTGTTGCGTCATTTACTTTGGAATTGAGCTCTGCTGCAAAAACAACAGGTTCTTCAAATCCGTTGGGGCCAATAGTTGAGCTGTATAAACTCGTATAACTTTCGTTGGTCCACGAGTGAATTTGATTTCCACTTTGATGATCCGTTGCGCGAGCTGATGTAAAAATAAACTGATTGCCTACAATCGTTCCGCCATAATCCGAGTATTCCGTATTCAAGTCGAGTAACTTGATGTCATAGCGATCGGAGTGATTTTCAATATGCGCTAAATAGTCGCGGTTCTTATTGAATAAGGCGGTACGAGAATCTTCTTTTTCCAGCGCTGCAAACTGATCCAATAGCTCTTGTGACTTGGGATAGTTCTCTACTGCTTTTAGCGTTTGTGCATAGCGGTAGTAGTATTCTGAGGGTAATTTAGACAAGTCTTTATCCTCATAAGTCCCTTCAAATAGTTCCGTATACCACTTATTGGCTTCAACTAATTTTCCGTTGAAATAGTAAGCATCCGCTAAGTTTTGTAAGATAGAGGTATTCACATACCCTTTATCTGCCATGCGTTCGTATACTTTGATCGCATCGACATAAGCCAAACGATCAAAGTCCTTATCCCCTTTTTTTTCCTTTTTTATCTGGCTGTATCCTGAGAAACTGAAGCTCAAAGCTACACTCAAAATACCCAGTTGTACTATCTGTTTTATCATACGTGTATCTTTTAGAAGAATCT